>JAFAWJ010000944.1 GCA_019242065.1 Chloroflexota bacterium | reverse complement strand
CCCGCCGACCGCGCCGGCACGCTACGGCGAACAGCTAGCAATCGGGGCCCTGGTTGGTGGCGCCAGCGTGCTGGCCGAGGCACTCGGCGCAGGCCAGACCTATCTGCTCGTGGGCGTGCTCGTTGGGAACGTGGCCCTGGCAATGCGCCGCTGGCTGAGTCGGCGCGGTGCCGTCCGGCCCGTCGCGGATCGTTCCCGGAGTTTGCAGGTGGCCTCACAACTCAGGTGAGTCTTCGTGGTCGACACGTACGTGGTGTTTGGCTGTGGCAGAGGCGAAATATGGCGCGTCAGTTGACGGCGTCACCTGATAGGTGTCTGGTCAGTTGCCTGGCGCCAGACGGCCTTTCCGACATTGGGGCCAGGCGCACCGTCCTGGGTCACGATGCCTTCGACAGCATTTTGACGCCTTGGTTCGCGTGTGGCGGATAGGTGGCGACGACGTTGTCGAATGTATGGTTCTCGCCGATGACGACAATGGCGTGTTTTGACTGGCGTGGCCGTGGCTGAGTCAGGTGCTTGAATGGGCAGCGCTCCGGCCCTGAGAATAGGGCCGATCGCGAGGGCGGGGGCGACGGCTGGGGCGAGCAGCGCCTTCCGACGACGATCTGTCCGCGTGAGAGTACAGTTCGCGAACGCGGGAATAGCCGACATTGGAACGAGCGGCTCCTTTCGCGGTGTCGTCAACCGTCTCCGATCGCCGTACAAACGAGGCGAGAACCCAATCGCGGTGAGGACCACGCCGCGAGTGGCATCACGTATCCGTAGCTATACTTTGCTCTGCGTTCCGTGGTACCGCAGAGTCCGACGTCAAATACATCCACGAGCGTGTACTGGGGGTCCGCCACGCTCGCCTCAGCATGCCGTCGGACGAGTATCATCCGTCCAAGGCGACCACCCGACCTCGAGGTCCACGTCCTGCTACCCAACCCCTACGAGTCCGTGTGGCCGGTCTTCGCCTGATCGCTGACGACGATTGCGGCCCACGGGCGCGAGCCGCTCGCCTCTGGAGGGGCTGCCGATGCGGGTGATCCTGACTGGTCTTGGCTCGGCAGGCGACGTGCTGCCGGCGGTGGGCGTGGGCCGTCAGCTGGCAGAGCGCGGCCACGAGGTCGTGCTCATCGCCAGCGACCACTTCCGCCCGCTGGCCGAGCAAAGCAACCTCGGTTTCGTCGGCCTGGGCACAGACGCCGATTACCGCCGCGTCATCCAGGACCCGGCCCTGTTCGACGCGCGCCGTGGAACGCAAGTGGTGCTGCGACAGACGCTGCAGTGGCTCGAGACGGTGTACGCGGCGGTCCAGCGCTGCATCGTACCCGGTCACACCGTCGTGGGGGCGCATGTGCTGGACTTCGCTTCGCGCATGTTGCAGGAACGCGGGGAAGCCCCGGTCGCCACGCTGCTGCTCTCGCCGACACTCCTCCGCAGCCAGTACCAGGTGCCGACACTTCGGGGCACGCGCGACTACTCGCGCTGGCCTCGCTGGACCAAGCGGCTGTTTTGGCGGGCGGTCGACCGGCTGGTCATTGACCCCATGGTCCTGCCCGACCTCAACCGCATGCGCGCCCGACACGGGCTGGGTGCCATCCGGCGCCCGTTCGACGCCTGGATTCTCTCCCCACAGCTAACCATCGGGTTATTCCCGAACTGGTTTGCGCCGCCACAGCCGGACTGGCCAGTCCAGCTGCGTCTGACCAGCTTTCCTCTGTTCGACGCAGCCGAGCCGATGCCGGCTGAGCTCGACGAGTTCCTGGCCGCGGGCAGCCCGCCGGTCGTGGCGACATTCGGCACGGCGCAGAGCCACGCCGCAGCGCAGTTCGACGCCGCCGTCCAGGCCTGCCAGCGGTTGGGTCGGCGCGGCGTGCTGTTGTCTCAGTTCGGCCAGGTGCCGGGCTCGCTGCCACCGGAGATCATCCATGTGCCCTTCGCGCCATTGACTCGGCTGCTGCCGCGCAGCGCGGCCCTGGTCCACCACGGCGGCATCGGCACCACCGCAGCCTGCCTATCAGCCGGCGTCCCGCAGCTGGTGCTGCCACTCAGCCACGACCAGCCGGATAATGGCATGCGGATGCGCCGGCTGGGCGTCGGCGATGTCCTGGTCACGGGCAACCGCACCTCCGTATCGACGCGCAGCCAACAGTTGGCATCGCGACTTCACGCGCTGCTGAACACGGACGTCGTGGCCCGGCGTTGCGCCGCGTTCGCTCAACGCCTGCGCCTGGTCGACGGGATCGGGCAGACGTGCGACCTGCTCGAATCGCTGCAGCCACAGGCTCACGGCGCGTCCGCTCCAGCACCTGCGCCCTCTGACTGATCACCAGTCGACGGCCGCGGAGTCTGTCCTTCGCCCTGGCGTACCTGTGCGACGCGAAAAAGCGTCACCAACCCCACGCCGCCGACCAGATTACCGGCGGTAGCGATCAGCAGCCAGACGACCACGTCTGCCAGGCTGTGGTGCGTCAGAGTGAAGCCCACCAACAGCACCGAGGCACTCACGATCGAGTGCGACAGATTGGCGGCCATCAACACATACGCACCTGCCGCTATGACAAAGATGCGAGCGACCGTGTCCTGGACTGACAGGAGCGACCAGGTCAGGGTGCTCATGACACCGCCTGCGAGGACTGCTGAAATAAAAACACCAGATACGGGTAACGCAAGCTTGTACTCCGTATACGCGCCATACCCCTGGAGGACCGGCTGACCAACTGCCTCAGGCACCAGCAGGAGCAGGGCCGTACCGACGCACCCGAGCATGTTGCCTGTCCAGGACAGGATCCAGAGCTGGGCCAATGAGCCGAGGGTCCGCTCGGTGTTGAAGACAGACACCACCGGAATAAGGAAGTTCTCGGTGAAC
>JAFAWJ010000757.1 GCA_019242065.1 Chloroflexota bacterium | reverse complement strand
GGGCGGCAGCCCCCTGACCCGGTGCGCTAGCACCCAGCGGTGCATGCACCGCTGGGCACCAGGGCGCATGCGCCCTGGTGAGGAGTTCGCGCATGCGCGAACTCCCTCCAAATAACTACAACGATTCGGCTTTCTGTGCCGCCTCCTCGATCGTGCCCACGTACATGAAGGCCTGCTCGGGCAGGTGGTCCCACTTGCCTTCCAGCAGCTCCTTGAACGACCGCACCGTGTCCGCGATCGACACGTACTTGCCGGGCACGCCCGTGAACACCTCGGCCACGTTGAACGGCTGCGAGAAGAACCGCTCGATGCGGCGCGCGCGCTGCACCGTCAGCTTGTCTTCGTCCGACAGCTCGTCGATGCCCAGGATGGCGATGATGTCCTGCAAGTCCTTGTACTTCTGCAGGACGCGCTGCACCTCGCGGGCCGTGTTGTAGTGCTCTTCGCCGACGACGCGCGGCGCCAGAATCGAGCTCACCGATCCGAGCGGGTCGACCGCCGGATAAATGCCGCGCTCGGTAATGGCACGTTCCAGCGTGATGGTCGCGTCCAGGTGCGCGAACGTCGTCGCCGGAGCGGGATCGGTGTAGTCGTCGGCGGGCACGTAGATCGCCTGCAGCGAGGTGATCGACCCGCGCTTGGTCGAGGTGATGCGCTCCTGCAACTGGCCCATTTCGTTGGCGAGCGTCGGCTGGTAACCAACCGCGCTCGGCAGGCGGCCCAGCAGCGCCGACACCTCAGAGCCAGCCTGCGTGAAGCGGAAGATGTTGTCGATGAACAGGAGCACGTCGCGGCCTTCGTCGCGGAAGAACTCGGCCAGGGTGACACCCGTCAGACCGACGCGCTGGCGGACGCCTGGCGGCTCGTTCATCTGGCCGAACACCAGGGCGACCTTGTCGAGCACGCCCGACTCTTCCATCTCGCGATAGAGGTCGTTGCCTTCGCGCGAGCGCTCGCCCACGCCCGTGAACACCGAGTAGCCGCCGTGCTCCTGGGCAACGTTGCGAATCAGCTCCTGGATGATGACGGTTTTGCCGACGCCCGCGCCGCCGAAGATGCCGATCTTGCCGCCCTTGCGGAAGGGGGCGATCAAGTCGATGACCTTGATGCCGGTCTCGAATTGCTCTGGCTGCACCGCCTGGTCGACCAGCGATGGCGCGGGACGGTGGATCGGGTACTTCTCGCCGGCGTCGACCTCACCCTTCCCGTCGATCGCCTCGCCAAGCACGTTGAACAGGCGGCCGAGCGTGGGCGGACCGACAGGCACGCTGATCGGCGCGCCGGTGTTGACCACTTCCAGACCGCGGCGCAGCCCATCGGTCGGCCCCATGGCGACCGCGCGCACGACGTCGTTGCCGAGGTGCTGCTGCACTTCGAGGATCAGGTTCCCCGTGGCAGCGTCGACACCCTTCATGGCCGCGCTTTCGCCTTCTTTGCCCTCGTCGCCGGTCGAGACCATGGCACTCAAGTCGACCGCGAGCGCGTAATAGATCTCCGGCAGGTGCTCGGGGGGAAACTGCACGTCCACCACGGGACCGATGATCTGCACGATACGGCCCGTGGTGGACGGCGCCGCGGTAGAGGCTGCGGGTTGGGCGGTGAGTGTCATGGCTCCCCCTTGGTCGTGGTGATGAATTATCTTCGGCTAGACGCTGCCATGGCTTCGGCCGCCGAAGCGATCTCGGTCACTTCGCGGGTGATGTTCGCCTGGCGCACCTTGTTGTACGTCAGCGACAGACTCTGCACGAGGTCGTTGGCGTTGTCGGTCGCGTTGCGCATGGCAACCATCTGGGCGCTGAAGAAGGACGCCGCGGTTTCGAGGATGGCCTGATAGATCTGAACCTCGATGTAGCGCGGCAAAAGTTCTTCGAGGATGCTCTGCGGGTCGGGCTCGAAGATGTAGTCGAGCGCCTGACGCCGGTCAGACTCGGCCGTTTCGGGCGGCTCGATCGGCAAGAGCTGCACGACTTCGGGCCGCTGACTGAGCGTCGAGACGAAGCGCGGATAGACCAGCACGGCGCGATCGATGGCGCCGCTGACGAAGCTGTCGATGATGACGCGGGCAATCGGGATCACGTCGTCGTACGTGACGCGGTCGACGATGCCGGTGAAGGTGCCGGTCAGCTCGCGGCCGCGTCTGGCCAGAAAATCCTGGCCCTTGCGCCCAACCGTCACGACCTGCACGGCCTGGACGTCGCCGTGCTCGTTTTCGAGGATGACCTCGGTTCCGCGACGGATGACGTTGGTGTTCAGGGCACCCGCCAGCCCGCGATCAGGGGTGACGAGCAGGACGCCGACGTGGCTGACCTCGCGCTGGACCAGCAGCGGGTGCAGCGCTTCGCCGCCTGAGGGCGCAATGCCGCTGAGCTCGGCCATCAAGGCCCGCATCGCTTCCGCATACGGTCGCGCCGCGGTGACGCGCATCTGCGCCCGCCGCAGCCGCGACGCGGCCACCAGCTCCATCGCCTTGGTGATCTTGGCGGTGTTCCGGATGGAGCGAATTCGTCGTCGGATATCCCGGAGTGACGGCATACGAGGCTAGGAGCCGCTCACAGCACCACTTGTTGTTTGAACTGGTCGATGGCGGTGCGCAGCGCGTTGATGGTCTCGTCCGAGAGCGCCTTGTCCTGCATGATCGTCTCGCCAATCTCGGGGTGAGCGGTCTCCATGAAGCGGTGGAACTCGCTCTCCCAGGTGCGCACCTTGTCCAGATCGACGTCGTCCAGGTAGCCGTTGGTGAGCGCGTAGATGATCGTGACTTCCTTCGCCAGCGAGAACGGCTCGAACTGGGGCTGCTTTAGCACTTCCTGCGACCGCAGGCCGCGTTCGAGCTGCGCCCGCGTGGTGCGGTCCAGGTCGGAGGCGAACTGGGCAAAGGCGGCCAGCTCGCGGAAGGCGGCGAGCTCGAGCTTCATCTTGGCCGCGACCTGCTTCATCGCCCGCGTCTGCGCCGACGAGCCCACCCGCGACACCGAGATGCCGACGTTGAGCGCAGGTCGCACGCCCGCATAGAAGAGGTCCGGCTCCAGGTAGATCTGGCCGTCGGTGATCGAGATGACGTTCGTCGGGATATACGCCGAGACGTCGTTGGCCTGTGTCTCGATGATCGGCAGCGCCGTCAGCGAGCCGCTGCCGTATTCCTGCGACAGCTTGGCCGCGCGCTCCAGCAGCCGTGAGTGCAGATAGAACACGTCGCCGGGATATGCCTCGCGGCCAGCAGGTCGACGCAGCAGCAGCGAGATCTGGCGATACGCCCAGGCGTGCTTGCTGAGGTCGTCGTAGACGATCAGCGCGTCCTTGCCTTCCCACATGAAGTACTCGCCCATGGCGCAGCCGGCGAACGGAGCCAGGTACCAGAGCGGCGCCGGGTCCTGCGCCGACACGGCCACGACGATGGTGTGCTCCATCGCGCCTTCTTGCTCGAGGATGTTGACGACCTCGGCGATCGACGACGCTTTCTGGCCAACCGCGACGTAGATGCAGACCAGGTCGCCGCCGCGCTGGTTGATGATGGTGTCGAGCGCGACGGCGGTCTTGCCGGTCTGACGGTCGCCGATGATCAGCTCGCGCTGGCCGCGGCCAACCGGGATCATGGCGTCGATGGCCTTGATGCCGGTCTGGACCGGCGTATTCACTGGCGAGCGCAGCACGACGCGCGGTGCGATGACCTCGACGGGGCGGGTGGGCATCGTGCTCGGCAGGGGGCCTTTGCCGTCGAGTGGCTCGCCGAGTGGGTTCACGACGCGGCCAATCAGCTCCGGGCCGACCGGCACCGACGCGATGCGTCCGGTGCGCCGCACCTCGTCGCCTTCCTCGATCTCGGTATACGGGCCGACGACCATGACGCCGACCGACTCTTCCTCGAGGTTGAGGGCGATGCCCATCACGTGCTGCTTGGTGAACTCGACCAGCTCGAGGGCGCCGACGTTGCCCAGGCCGTAGACACGGGCGATGCCGTCGCCGACCTGGACGACGGAGCCGACCTCGCGGGTTTCGGTGGCCGAACCGAAGTTCGAGATCTGCTCGACGAGGATGGAGTTGATTTCTTCGGTTGGGGCTGCCATATCTTTCCTCTACTAGGGGGTAGCCGGACTAACTTTCCGCGAGTGTCCGCCGCAGGCGATCGATGCGCCCACGCACGCTGTCGTCGATAACCTGATCGCCGACGCGCGCGATGACCCCCCCGATAATCGACGGGTCCACCCGCGCGCGGATCGTCACCTGCCGCGCCTCGCGCCCGAGATGCGCCGCCAGCCGTTGGGCGACCACCTGCTCCATCTCAGTGTCAAGCGGCACCGCCGTGGTCACCTCGGCAGTGACAATGCCGCGCTGGACATTGATCAGCTCGCGCAGCGCCTCGACGATACCCGGCACCTGGTCGAGCCGATCACGAGCGACCAGGATGTGCAGAAAGTTCTGCACCATCCGCGGCGCGTTGGGCACGATCCGGTCCAGCGCGGCGGCCTTCTGGGTAGGCGGCACCGCCGGACTGAGAAAGACCGCCCGTGCGCTCGGCATGCGCAGCACGCGCGCGACTTCCCCGAGCGTCGACAGCCAGGTGTCGTACTCGTTGGTCTGCCCGGCGACCGTGAACGCGGCGCTGGCATAGCGGCGTTCGCTCGCGCTAGCCGGCACGGTCTCCGCTGGTGGTCAGGAACTGCTGGACCAGCCCGCGCTGGGCATTGGCATCGAGCGCACCCCGCGTCACACGGTCGACCGCGGTGACCACCAGGTCGGCCAACTGGGTGCGGACCTGGGCCATGACGCGTTCCTCGATCTGCCGAGCCGACGCTTCGGCCTGCTCCTCGATCTGCTGTTGCCGCTCATGGGCGCGCGATTCCGCGTCAGCCAGGATGCGTTTGGCCTGTTCGTCGGCGCGGGCGCGGATCTCTTCGGCCTCGCGCCGGGTCTGGGCGAGCAGGCTCTGCCGGTCGGATTCTGCTTGCTCCGCCGCGCGGCGCGCCTGATCGGCCTGATCCATACTGTCGCGCACCCGCTGGGCGCGCGCATCCAGCATGCCCATCACTGGCTTAACAGGAACAACCGCAGCAGAAACAGCAGCACAAGGAAGTTAATGGTCTGCCAGATCAGGCCATTCCAGTTCAGTCCAAGAGTGCCGGTGATAGCTTCCATGCCGCGACCTCGAAAGCAATCAGACCTTGCCGACCAGGATGAACGCGATGACCAGCGCGTAGATGGCGATGGCTTCCGCGAAGCCGAGGCCGATCAACATTGGCACCAGGATCGGGCCGATGACCTCGGGGTTGCGACCAATGGCTTCCATGGCCTTGCCCACACCGTACCCAACGCCGATGCCAGGTCCGATAGCGCCGAGGCCGATGGCCAGGGCAGGTGCCCACACATTCGGTGCGGTACTGGCCGCAGCCTGAGCGAAGAAACCGAGCTCGACAAACACGCTTGTTAGAACCTCCAGTTCGGGGGCGTTAGTTTAGACCGGCTGACCATGTGTCGCTTCGGCGATCGCGCCTTCATCCTCGTCGTGCCCACCATGGGCGTCTTCGTGAACGGTAGCAATACTCAAGAACACCAGCGACAACATCGAGAAGATCAACGCCTGAATGATGCCCACGAAGAGCTCGAGGGCGATGAACACGAACATCACGTAGGGTGCCACGACCAGGATGGTCGCTAACAGCACCTCACCGGCAAACACGTTGCCAAAGAGCCGAAACGCGAGCGACAGCGGCCGCGTAAAGATCTCGAGCCAGCGCATCGGATTCGGGATCAACAGGCCCTTCAGATAGCCGCCGACCCCCAGCAAGCGCAGCTCGAAAACCTCGCACAGCACGATCATCAGGATGGCCATGGCCGCCGTGACGTTCAGGTCGCTGTTGGGCGAGCGCAGGATCGGCACCTGGTCACCCTCGGGCGTCTGGATATACAGGTAGCTGATGGGCAGCGTGCCGAACCAGTTGGAGAACAGGATGAACAGAAACGCGGTGGCGACCAGCGGCATAAACCGCCGTGCGCGGCGATGGCCCATGGTGCGCTCCGTCACCCCGACCCACATCTCGACGACGAGCTCCCAGAAGTTCTGCACCCCGGACGGCATGTATTTCATCCGCCGCACCGAGAAGTGGGCGAACAGCACCAGGATGATGATCACGATCCAGGCGGTGAAGATCGTGTTGGTGATCGCGATGCTGCCGATGTGCAGCAGCACTTCGGACGGCGGCGAGGGGGTCGCGGTGGTGGCCGCCCGATTTTCGACACCCGCGGGCTGCGCGAACAAGCCAGCGCCTGAGACGAGGTGCTCCATCAGTTGGCGGCTATTGTGGTGTATGTGGGGGTGATCGGGTTAGTCAGGTTCTTCATCCAAGGGGTCGCCAGCGTTGGCTCCTGGCGCTGACCTCGTTGTCTGCGCATGTGTGTCGAACTCAACCTTGTCCATCAGGGCACGGTACAGACGCACGGTATTCAGTACGGCTGCCACGAGTCCGACCAGGACGCCTATGAGGGTGAAGATGATGGCCGTGTGCAGGCGATCGTCGAGCCAGTGTCCGGCGAAGTAGCCGAGCACGACGCAGATCGCCAGAGTAATGCCGAACTGAGACGCCACGCCCAAGGCCTGGAACGTCGTGATAGTCGGCGTCGTGCGGTTCGCCATGCCCTTCCGCGCCGCGCACGCTCAGTCTAGCAGAACTCCTGAAAGGCGCGGCTCACGCCCTGACACGCTCGCAACCGTGGGGGTTAGTTGGCCGTGGGGCGGCGGCTTCGCCATCATGTGGTCTCCATGGCGGTCGGCTCGCGCGCCCTCGTCGACGATCACGCCACGGCGTCATCGCGTCCTCGCCGCCCCCGGCGCGGAGGCTTCCTGCGCCGGCACATCTGGCTAATCGCCTTCCTCGTCGCGGCGCTCGGCATCGGCGAGTTGCCCCGCCTGCTCTCAACCTGCTGCGCCCCCGCCGGCGACACCGGCTTCGGCACCGCCTGGTTCGTCAGCGACTTCGCCCAGTACGAGTCGGCCATGCGCCAGGGCGGCGAGCAGCCCGGCTGGCTCATCCGTGACCCGTTCACGGCCGAGCCGCACTCGACCGCCTTCATCTTCCCGCTCTACGTCGGCATCGGCAAACTGGCGGCGACCCTGAGCCTGCCGCCGACGCTGGTCGAGCAGATCGTCGAAGTCCTGGCGCGCGCGCTGCTGGTCTTTGCCCTGTGGCGCTTCTGTCGCGCCTTCGCGCGCGGCAAGGAAGCCGCCCGCTGGGCCTTCGGCCTCGCCCTGTTCGCCAGCGGCTTCGAGCTGTTCGCCCTGCTGGTGCGCGGGGGCTATCAGGGCGGCTGGTCGTACGAGATGAACGGCCTGGGCCTGCTTTTCGCCGCGCCGCACGTCCCGCTGGCAATGGCCGCGACCCTCGAGCTCGCCCGCGATCTGCTCCGTCCCACCAAGAAGTCAGGAGGATGGTGGCTCTTGAAGGTCGCGGCGTTGTCGGCGGCGATCTCGCTTTTGCAGCCGTTCCACCTGCCCATCCTTCTCGCGGCCGCTGTCTGCGCCGCGCTGAGCTTCTGGCTCACCCGCCACAGCCTCAGCAATCTCATTGGCGCACTGGTCGCCATCGGCGCCGCGCTGCCGGTTCTCGCGCTCAACCTGACCACCTTCAGCCTCGACCCCTTCTGGGCCACTACCTACAGCCTGCAGAACCTGCTGCCCAGCCCCGCGCCCCACGAGTTGCTCGTCGACCTTGGTTTGACCCTGGTCCTGGCCCTCCTCGGCGCCTACGCGCTGCGCGGCCGTGTCGCCCCCTTCGGACTCGTCCTTTGGCTGCTGCTGGCGCTGGTGGCCATGTACCTGCCGGTGCCCTATCAGCGCCGCCTGAGCTTCGGCGTCCTGCCCATGCTCAGCGTGCTCGCCGCCAACACGCTCATGGCCGCCTGCGTGCGACTCGGCCCGCGGCGGGCCGTTGGCCTTCGCCTGGCCACGCTGGCCGTCGCCGCGAGCAGCACGGCCCTGGTGCTGGTCGGCGTGCTGGACTCCGGCATCCACAACACCCCCCTGCCCGTGTACCGCTCGACGACCGACCTCGACGCCGCCGCGGCCTGGCTGAATACCCAGGCAACGTCTGACGACGTGATCATGGCCGACTGGGACGCCTCCAACTACCTGGCGGCGCGCACCCCCGCCCGTGAGTACGGCGGCCACGCGGTGGCGACGCTACATCCCGCGCAAAAGCGATTCGCGATTGCCACGGTCTTCGCGCATCCGAGCAGCCTGATCGTGGCTCGCCAGCTGGGTGCGCAGTGGCTGGTCTATGGGCCCGAAGAGGCGGGCATACCCAGCCCGCCAGACCCCGCGTTCCAGTCAGGAGCCGTCAAGGTGTATCGCATCGGCTGATGCGCCGAGTTCGAGTGATCAATCGCACCCGAGACACGCTGCTCGCCGAGCGGGCCGAGCTGGCCGACAACTACTGGACCCGCCTCGTCGGCCTGATGGGCCGCCGCGAGCTGCCGCCAGGCAGCGGGCTGGTGCTGAAGCCAGGCGGCGGTATCCACATGTGGTTCATGCGCATCCCTCTTGACGTGGTCCACGTGGACAAGCGCGACCGTGTGACGCACGTGCTGCGCGGCATCAAGCCGTGGCGCTTTGGGCCGCTGTTCGTGGGCGGCAAGCTGGCCATCGAGATCCCCGTCGGCAGCGCAGACAGTACCCAGGTCGGCGACGAGATCGATCTCGAATTGCTCTAGAGACGTGACGGGCTCGGCCGTAGAGTCTCGCCATGCTCGATGCCGCGCTGCGGACTATTGGCGAAGCGCTCTTCCCCGCACGCTGCATCGGCTGCCGTCGGCGCGGCACGCCGCTGTGCAGCGCCTGCCGCGCCGAGCTGCCCTACCTACCCCGCGGGCTGTGCCCGCGCTGCGCGACACCG
Source organism: Chloroflexota bacterium (assembly GCA_019242065.1). The sequence goes on along the minus strand of JAFAWJ010000757.1, from coordinate 885 downwards.
CGCCTCGGGACCACGTGTCGCGGCTGTCGACGGCTGTCGCCCTCGGTCAGCGCCATCCACGCAGCGTTCGTCTACGAGCGCGCGGCACGCGCCGCGGTGGTTTCACTCAAATTCAAATCGGCCCGCTACCTGGCCGACCTGATGGGTGAGCTGCTCGTCGAGTGCCTCGCGGTGCAACCCGTCCAGGCAGACCTGGTCGTCCCGGTTCCATTGTCAAAAGCCCGCCTGCGCCAGCGCGGCTACAACCAGGCCGCCCTGCTGGCACGCCCCGTGGCCAGCGTGGTCCACGGCACGCTGGCCACCAGTGTCCTGACCCGGACCGACCGCCGCTCGCAACGCACCCTGAGCGCCACCCAACGTCTGTCGAACCTGGCCGGGGCGTTCAGGTGCCCGCACGACCAGGCTGTCGTCGGCCAGCGGGTGCTGCTCGTGGACGACGTCATCACCACCGGCGCGACCGTCTCGACGTGTGCGGATACACTGGCCCGTGCCGGCGCGAGCCGCGTCAGCGTGCTCGCCTTCGCCCGCGACCTGTAGCGATGCTGTTCGCCTCCGACCATCCGCTCGTGCGCCACAAGGTGGCCCTACTGCGCCACGTCGACACCGAGCCCAAGAAGTTTCGGGAGCTCGTCCGCGAGCTGTCGATGCTGCTGTGCTACGAAGCGACGCGCGACCTCAGCCTGGTGGACGAGGTCTTGCCCACGCCCATGGGCACCGCCGCGGGACAGCGGCTGCGCACCAAGATCGGTCTGATCCCGATCCTGCGCGCGGGCCTGGGGATGGTCGAGGGCGTCCTCGAGATGATCCCGACTGCCGAGGTCTGGCATATCGGCCTGTACCGCGACGAGCGGACGCTGCACCCGGTCGAGTACTACAACCGGCTGC
>JAFAWJ010000317.1 GCA_019242065.1 Chloroflexota bacterium | reverse complement strand
GCAGTTGGGGACGGACGATTCCGGTCTCATGTTCTGGAGGTCGAAAAAGGCGATTCTGGAGATCGACAGCGATCTCGCTGAGAGGCGTCCGGACGGCGCTGGTCGATCTCAAGGTCGTGAGCTACACGACAACGGGACGAACAGCGCATCCAGGTTGACGGCGGATCGCGGGAGTCACGGTAGGACCGCAAGGCGCCCGTGCGTGCCGCCCCTCGCGACCGCGCGCGAATGTTATCGATCTTCCTGATGGTGGTTGAGGCTGGCAGCATGACCAGCATGACGCTGCGGAGTGAGCACCTGTGCGCAGCTCGAGGCAGTTGACGATGAATTCAGCGGGTTCCAGACCGAGCCGACGAGCAGCGCCATCACCGTGGCATGCCTAGGCTTTGGCAGAGGCAACCGAGCAGACAGTCGCAGTCCGTTCGTGTGTCTTTCTTCCGTCGTGTCGGTGAGTCGACGAGGTCGGTGCAATACTTGGAAGGTCGCCGCGTCAGCGCTGACCACGGGGTGCCTTTGCCTCAGTTGACCGTACCACCGCCTTTGCCGACGCGGTGCGCCGGTGATTATTGTCCGGTCGGATTCCCAATGGACGGATTCGACGGGACGACGAATCCGAGCGCATCCCAGACGGGGTCTGACTCGAACGACGGGCTCAGCATGTAGCTAATGAAGGAGTTCGCCAGTTCGGTGCCCTGGCCTCTGGTGATCGCCAGGCCAGGTCCACCGATAGGCCACTGGCCTGTCGCGACCGTGTCCTTGGTCGGCATCATCATGCTGCCATCCGGCTGCTGGAGGCCGACAGTGACCAGCTGGGGGTTGTTCAGAAACGCGAGACCCAGATAGGAGATTGCCCCCGGCGTCTGACTGACGGTGTTGACGACGGTCTGGCTGTTGTCCTCTTCGGAGAGGCCCACGGCAAACTGTGTGTCGTCGCCATCGAACAGATAGTTGGCCATGTTCTGCCGTGTGCCGGAGCCCTTGAGTCGGTTGATCAGCGCCACCTGTTGGTCGTCGCCACCGACCTGCGACCAGTTGGTGATCTGACCGCTAAAGATGCCTTGTAGCTGTTCCTTCGTCATCGCCTGGAGGCCGCCCGGGCCCTTGGGATTTGCGGCCACGGCGAAGGCCTCGATCGCAATCGCAGTCTGGACTGCATTGCTGCAATTCAGGCTCGCGATCTCCTGATCGGTGAGCGACACGTCGCTCATCCCTATGTCCAGGCTGCCCTGACAGGCGCCGGAACGTCCCGCGCCGGAGCCACCCGCCGACACCGTGACTTGCACGTTCTTGTTGGCTGCCTGGAAGTTTTTGGCCGCCTGGTCCACCAGCGGCTGCAAGGCGGAGGAGCCAGCGATCGTCAATTTACCGCTGAGGCCCTGGCTGTACGTGGTTGTGAAAACAGGCGGGCCGTCCGCTAGCGCGGGGCTGGTCGCCAAGACCAGAAGCGCCGCTCCGAGGGCCGGACCTGTCAGGTGCATCCAGCGCACTGGGCTACCGAACATTGTGTACTCCTTTCAAGTTGCGGCTCGAGAATCGCCGCTACACACACGCTAAGGAGAACACAACCGGCACTGCTGCAACCTATGGCTGTCACTCGAGAGGAAAGTCAACCATGAGAATTTACAGCTCCTTAACGTCCTGGCCACAACTCAACGGTGGGAGCCTGGTGGCGCCGGCACTCCACGGGAATAAGCAGCTAATGGAGGCCTGCACACGCCCGCCATCAATGAGCGTTGCTTTGCCGAACAGGCCGAGTCGCTGGCCCGTGCGGTCGATACTGGTCAATTCGCCTCATTAGCGGCCTCCGCGCTGGTCGGGCAGCGCCGTATACCGGGCCTGAAGCTGCATGACGACCGGATGATTCGCGTCCTCGAGACGTTGCTGCATCTCGCTGGTTTGTGCGCGCCTGGACCACCCGTGAGCTGCACACACGCGTCGTGGCCCGCCATCACCTCATCGGCGATGAGTACCGCCTCACCCAGCTCCGTACGACCTGAGTACGCTGCTCTCGTCGAGCGCGTCGGCAAGACCCGCCATTACACCTTGAACGTCGATCGGGCTGAAGCTTGGCGTCCTGCTCGTCAAGCTTCGACTCCGTCTCCTTGGACCTCTCACGAGTTGTGATCCAGCAACCGAAGACGAAAACACCAGCGCGTCACCTCAATTCCGTTGGCGCTCCGTTACCGCGAGGTCGACACCACGCTGGACCACCGCTCTCAGCTCTTGGCCTCGAATACGCCGCGTAAAGAAAATCCTCACTCCAGCACCTGGTACTGCCTTAGAAAGGTGACTTCACACGGCGCGTGGACGCTGTCTTCCCGCCACGGCCGCTGCTGGTCTTGACAGGCAGGGGCGCATCATTGGGGGCAGGCAGCGTCTTGCCGCCGCGCAGCAGGACGGGGCCGACGGGCGTCGGCTTGCTCGTTGGTGACGGGGGCACCGGGTGTGGCGCAGGGGTAGGGTGCGGCACTGGCGGTTGGACGATGGTGCTGCCGTACCGAGGCGGTGGCGGATTGGCTATGTTGAGGTCGACCAGGTCCGCCAGGCCTGCATCCTCATCCAGGCGTGGCACGCCTATCGCTGGCAACCCGAGAAGCTGCATGGCTGTCTTCGGTAAGCTCACGTGTGAACACCAACGGCTGTCGATGCCTGGCCGCACATGGCCGCCGAACATCAATAGCGGCACACGCGGACCATAAGAAAGCTGCACACCGTCTGGCGTGAACTCCACCTCGGGGGTCACGACGTGGTCGTCATAACCGCCCCAATCATCCCATGTGAGCATGAAGACGGTCTCGTCCCAGGCTCCGCCGGCAACAACCGCATCGACTGCCTGCCAGACCGCGTTCTGCCCCAGGGTGACGTCAGCCGGTGGATGCTCGTCCAGTGGTGAGTCGTGCCAGATGTAACTCAGTGGCGCCAGGCTGCCACCGCTCGCATCCGCTGCGAACTGGGCCGTCGAAAGAAGGCGTGGCGAGCCCTTGAGCTGGGTGTACAACTCGAGCGGGTACTGCGACCGCCCCGTGTAAGCTCGCCACTCGACGCTATTGTCCTGGGCGAGGCCGGGTAGCGAGGGCATATCCCACAGTGGCTGCGTTCCTGAGCGGGGTGGATTGCGCAACGTGGGCGATTGGCCGCCGACGATGAGCAAGTGGTTGGGGGTCGAATTGGTGCCGAAGCCGGCACAGTGATTCTCTAGAAAGGCACCTGCTGCCGCCATATACGCGTAGAAGGGCAGCACATTCAATGTGTCGAACTGGATGTGAGCACCACTGATCTGGTGTGTCAGCCACTGCCAGTAGGCATGCCGATCGTGAGCCTGATCTGCTGCAGGTGGGTTGGCAGCCGTGGGCCACCCGGTGGCAACGTTGGCCCCGTGCATGGACATGGACCGGAAGTAGTTGTCGGTGGTGTGGTTTTCCTGGACCAGGATGACAACGTGCTTGACGACTGGCATTACAAGGTTCCGAATGTAGCCGATATGAGTCGGTGATAAAGTCTAGCAATTTCCTGACGCTACACCCGTGCGTGGTATTCGATTGCGGAGGCCCTTCGAGCCCGACCCTCAACGCTCACCGCGTCGATGATTACTGGTCGAGACGAAAGAGATCGCGTCGCTGGCCGGTTTCGGCCAGCATTGAGTCGGGCTCGACCCGGTCCAGCAGGAGTCCGCCAGACGCCGGCTCGACCTTCAGCAGTCGAGCGCCGCCGTGACCGTCCAGAGAGGCACGGCCGAGATCTCTGCGCGCGTATCGGTCAGTGACGGCTGACCTTGAGCACGCACCGGGTTCCATCGAGACGCGGGGCGGCGGCGATGAAGTTGTCTGCGCTATCGGGTGTCGTGCCGAGGATCAGTCCAGCGGGCCGCGAGCATCGCCACCCGCTCCGAAAGCTCTGCCTGGCTCCTGCTCTCAGGTTCTGTCATGGCCGTCCGTCCGACGGCGACTGACCGCCAACCCTGTGCGCCCGAGCAGACCACCGTCCAGGTTTCCGTGGCGGTGTGCATGGGAGGGCACTACCGCGGTACCGCCGTTCCAGAAAGGGGAAGTACCGCGGCCAATGTCGTTCGCTCTAGTCGCCCTGGCCCCCGTGGTCGTCGTGGTCTCCCTGGTCGCCCTGGTCGAACGTGAACAGGTCGAACAGATCACTGATCGCGGGGCCGTTGGTTGGGGCGTACTTGCTGTCTCCTCTGTCGTACCGCGGGTTGGGCAGGTTATCGCGGCTGCGGTCCGAGATCGTTGGCAAGTGCCAGTTCCGCTCGATGAACTTCAGGATCGAGACGTGGTCGGCGTAATTGTGGGAAATGTGACCTTGACTCGTCCAAGGTGAAACCACAATGAGCGGAATACGCGTGCCGTCGCCAAAGAAGTCGAGCGGTTGCACGTACCCCGAATCGTAGTATCCGCCACCTTCATCGACGGTCACGAAGATCGCGGTGCTGCTCCATAGCCTCGGATTGGCCTTGACCTGATCGACGATCTTCTGCGTGAAGCTTTCGAAGAGATCCCATTTCGACGATGCGGGGTGGCCGTCGACCCAACCGCTTGGCTTCACGAACGACACCGCGGGCAACTTGTCATTCTGAATATCCTGGTACAGCTGGTCAGTGTCGAAGATGTGCGAGGTGCGCACCTCGTTGTTGGCCATGATCTGCGTCTGGTATTGAAAGCCATTGCAGATGTTGCAGTACTGATCGCTCTGCGGGCCGACCTTCCCATAATTGAGTTGATACTTGTCGGTGAGGTAGCTGTCCCACTGGTCGTTGTAACT
>JAFAWJ010000312.1 GCA_019242065.1 Chloroflexota bacterium | reverse complement strand
GTGCGGATGCCTGCCACCACGTCCTCACCCTGGGCGTTGGGCAAAAACTCGCCGAAGATCTGGCGCTGGCCCGTCGACGGGTCGCGCGTGAACGCCACGCCGGTGCCCGAATCGTCGCCCATGTTGCCGAAGACCATCGTGACGACGCTGACGGCGGTGCCCAGGTCGTGCGGGATCTTGAACTGGTTGCGGTAGTCGACGGCGCGCTTGCCCATCCACGAGTTGAACACGGCCTTGATCGCCAGCTCGAGCTGCTCGAGCACGTCGGTCGGGAACGGTCGTCCCGTCTCCGTTTGCACGAGCTCTTTGAGCTGCTGGGTGACCTGGCGGAGCTGGTCCGCGTTCAGATCGGTGTCCTGCTTGGCCCCAGCGGCTACCTTGGCCTGATCGAAGACGTGATCGATCTTTTCGCCAGGTACGCCGAGCACGATGCGGCCGAACATACTCACGAAGCGGCGGTAGGCATCCCAGGCGAAGCGCTCATTGCTGGTTTGTCGAGCCAGTCCCTGGACGGTTTCGTCGTTCAGCCCGAGATTGAGGACGGTGTCCATCATGCCGGGCATGGATTCACGCGCGCCCGAGCGGACGGAGACCAGGAGCGGGTCGGCGGCGTCGCCCAGCTTTTTGCCTGAGCTGGCTTCGAGTTTCCTGAGGGCGGCCAGGGTCTGATCCCACATACCGGCGGGGAACTGGCCGTTGGCGTCCTGGAAGGCGTTGCAGGCGGCGGTGGTGATGGTGAACGCGGGTGGCACAGGCAGGCCGGCCTGGGTCATGGCCGCGAGACCCGCGCCCTTGCCGCCGAGGAGGTCTCGGTTGGTGGCGGGGGCGTCTTCCGCCATAAACACCCACTGGTCGGCGGTGGCGCCGTTGCGCTGCGCACCTGTCGCGGTGCCCGGGGTGACCTCGACGGCCATTAGTGACCTCCTGGAAGAAACTCAGAACTCAGAAATCAGAAGTCAGCTAGCTGGGATTCGAGCCAACCGCGCAGCTCGGGGATCGGTACCCGGCCAAACCGTGATTGATCCATCGTGTCACGGTCGCGGATGGTGACCTTGTTGTCTTCGAGCGTCTGAAAATCGATCGTGATGCAGAACGGTGTACCGATCTCGTCCTGTCGCCTGTACAGCTTGCCGATGTTGCTGCCAGAGTCGTACGTAATCATCCAGCGTCGGCGCAGATCCTCGTACACCCCACGCGCGACCCGTACCAGGTCAGGTTTGTTGCGGTACTGCGGCAGGATGCACGCCTTGTACGGCGCCAGGGCCGGGTGCAGGTGCAGCACCGTGCGCATGTCGTTCTTGTCGGCATCCAGGACCTGCTCCTCGTAGGCGTCGATCAGAAACGTCAGGGCCGCGCGGGTCAGCCCCGCCGCGGGCTCGACCACCGCTGGCCGAACGTGCTGCTTCTTTTCTTCGTCGAACACCGTAAGGCGCTGTCCGCTGGACTGCTCGTGGCGCCACAGGTCCCAGCTGGTGCCGTCCGGCCCCTTGCTGCGATTAGCGATCCCCTCCAGCTCGCCCCAACCTTCGCCGAACGGAAAGCGGTACTCGATGTCGACTGTCCGCTTCGAGTAGTGTGACAGCTTCTCCTGGGGGTGCTCAAAGCGGCGCAGATGTTCCGCCCGAATGCCAAGCTCCAGGTACCACTGCTCGCGCGTGTCGACCCAGCGCTCGAACCACTCTTCGTCGGTGCCAGGTTCGACGAAATATTCAAGCTCCATCTGTTCGAATTCGAGCGTTCGGAAGACGAAATTCCCGGGCGTGATCTCGTTGCGGAAAGACTTGCGTACCTGCGCGATACCAAAGGGCAATCTGCGCCGCATCGTCGCGGCAACATTGGCGAAGTTGACAAAGATGCCCTGCGCGGTTTCGGGCGGCAAGTAGGCGACGTTGTCCGCGTCGGCAATGGGGCCGACCTGGGTGGTGAACATGGTATTGAACATGCGCGGCTCGCTCAGCGGCCCGCCGCAGTTCGGACACTTCGTGGCGTCGATCTGGTCGGCGCGGAAGCGGCTCTTGCAGTCGCCCAGGCACTGGACCAGGGGGTCGTTGAACTCGGCGACGTGGCCCGAGGCGACCCACACCTTTGGAGAGGTGATCAGCGCGGCGTCGAGTAGCTCCACGTCGTCGCGGCGCTGCACGGCGGCACGGATCCAGGCGTCGCGGACGTTGTTTTTGAGCAGGACCCCGAGGGGGCCGTAGTCATAGGTATTGGCGAAGCCGCCATAGATGTCGGCGCTGGGAAACACGAACCCGCGGCGCTTGCACAGCGCGACGAGCTTCTGCAGGTCGTCAAGCTCCCCGCGGGCAGTGTCAGGCTCGAGCGTCGTCGCCATGTGAGCAGAGGGTAACAAACCCCGCCAGACTACCCCGGAGGAATAATCCGGTCCATTCCGTGCATGTACGGTCGCAAGGCGTGGGGAATGATCACCGAGCCGTCCGCCTGCTGGTTGTTCTCCAGAATCGCAATCATCGGCCGCGCCAGCGCCAGCCCCGACCCGTTCAGCGTGTGCGGATACTCCGTGCGGCTGCCCGCCTCGCGCCGGAAGCGAATATTCGCCCGCCTGGCCTGATAATCATTGGCATTGGAGATCGACGACACCTCCAGCCACTCCGCCGACCCTGCCGCCCACGCATTGAGGTCATACGTCTTGGCCATCGCAAACCCGAGATCGCCCGTGCACAGCAGCATGACCTGGTACGGCAGCTCCAGCCGCTGCAACACGGCTTCGGCGTCCGCGACCAGCTCGTCGAGGTGCCACATGGATTCGTCAGGCTCCACAAGCCGCACCATCTCCACCTTGTAGAACTGTTTGACCCGCTTGATGCCGCGCACGTCGCGCCCTGCCGCCGCTCGCTCTTTGCGAAAACACGGGCTCTGCATGGTCATCTTCAGCGGCAGCGTGTCCGGCGGG
>JAFAWJ010001145.1 GCA_019242065.1 Chloroflexota bacterium | reverse complement strand
GGCGCGACGGCACTGCTGCCGCTGGTCGGGGCAGTGCTGATGAGGTTCGTGCCCAGGCCTGCCGACGGCCGGCCGACGGGACCCTCGACGACGGTCGCGAGCCCCCGAATGACTGGCGCCCTGGCGGCCACCAAGTGACAGGACGCCGCGAGCCATCTGGGCTACACGCCCCATCTGGAAGTTGACCACGCGCCTGGCGCTGACGACGTGAGTCCCGTCGATCGGGAGTAGCGAAAGCAACAAACCTGTGTCCCGATCGCTCCTGGCGCTGGCGGCGATCGTGTGTGTCTACAACCTGCCGCGACTGCTCACGGGCACCGTGCAGCTCGACGGCCTCGACGTCCACTACAGCGCCCAGCGCTACCTGTCTGACGAACTGCACGCCGGCCGCCTGCCGTTCTGGACGCCGTACATCTTCAGCGGCTTCCCGTTTCTGGCCGACCTGCAGGTAGGCGCCTGGTATCCGCTCAACTGGCCGTTTTTCCTGATAGGCATCACGCCGCGGAGCATCGCCGGCGAGCTACTGGTCAGCGGCGTGGTGGCGTGCAGCGGCACGTATGTACTCACCAGGCGGTTGGTGCCGGCGAGCGAGACGGCCGCAGTTGGCGCGGCCATGTTCTACGGACTCTCCGGCTGGTTCGCGGCGCACAGCGAGCACGTGGGGATGGTGGCCTCCGCGGCGTGGCTACCGTGGCTGCTGGTGTGTGTGCTGCGCTTCGCGGACGCGCCGCGCCCGCGGCGGCTGGTCGAACTCGGGCTGGTCGGTGCGGCGATCGCGCTGCCGGGCAGCTTTCAGATCGCGCTGTACACGTTCAGCTTCGTCGGCATCTGGGCCGCGTGCGAATCGATCGCCGAGCGCTCCTGGTCGCTTTTGCGCCGACTGGGGCTCGGGCTGGTGGCCGCTGCCGCCTGGGGCGGGCTGCTCTCAGCGGTGATGATCCTGCCGGCGCTGGAGCTGGTCAGTCAGTCCGTGCGGGCCGACCTGCGCGCCGTGGACCTGCCGGATATCGGCTACTTCCACACGAGCGCACTGCTGACGCTGGTCGATCCGAATTACTACGGGCTGCTTGCGGGTCAGTACTGGGGTCCGGGCGACAGCACCCAGCACTATTTTTACGCGGGCATCCTGCTGGTCCCGCTGGTGGTGGTCGGCGCCGGGCAGCGGCGGGTGCTGCGAACGGCGGCGGCGTTGGGTGTGCCGTTCGTGTGGTACGCGCTTGGACCGCGCGGCGGCCTGTTCGAGGTGGTGGGACGCCTGCCCGGGTTCCGCAGTGTCGAGCTGCCCATGCACGGCTGGTATTTGCCGGCGCTCGGACTGGCGCTGCTGGCGGGGGCGGGGCTGTGCGGCGTGACGCGACGGTTCGGCGAACCCTGGGGAGTTGCGCTGATCGCCCTCGTGCTGGTGGATCTCACGATCGTCAATCAGCTGCTGAATCCCCTGGCGTACGCGCGGCCGACCTTCGAGGCGCTGTACGGGGAGACGTTGCAGGCGTTCGACGCGCAGGTGGCGGCGGCCGACCCGCCCGTCGAGCGGGTGTACGGACCACCGCTAGCCGCGGTGGCGTATCGCAATCATGCGCTGCAGAGCCGGGTGTCGACCACCTACGGCTACAACCCGCTGGAGCTGGTCAACTACGCGGCGTATGCGGAGGCGGCGGATACGGACAATCCGCGGCTGATCGAGGCGTTCGGGGCGAACTACGCGCTCGATCAGGGCGAGGTGCGTCCAATGGCCAACGCGCTGCCGTTTGCGTACTTCGCTCGGCAGGCGGTGGCCGTGCCCGACGATGCGGGGGCGCGCACGGCACTCGCGGACCTGGATCCCGCGACGACAACCCTCGTGACTGGCGAGGTGCCGCCACCGACAGTAGGGGACCCATCGGCGACCATCACGGTCCTCCAGGTTGACGCCGATCGGCTGCGGTTCCAGTACAGCTCGACCACGGCCAGCCTGCTGCGGGTGGCCATCGCCGTGTATCCGGGCTGGCAGGCCACCCTCGACGGCCGACCACTCACCCTGGTTCCCGCCGACGCGGCCTTCCTCGGCATCGAGTTACCGCCCGGCAGCGGCGAGGTGTCTCTCACGTACTCGCCGCGCCTGTTCTGGCCGGGCGCGCTCCTCAGCCTGCTCGCGCTGCTAGCCGCGGTCGTCGTCTACCAGAAGGCGCGCGGACCGTCGTCGGCGTAGCCGCACTGCTGGCAATCGTGGTAATAGTGCACCGCCGGCGGCATGGCGATCGCCATCCGCAGCGACAGCTCGTCGCCCACGTTTTGAATGTGGTGCACCGTCCCGCGCGGCACCCACACCAGCTCGTCTTTGCCGGCCTCGATGACGGTGCCGCCGGTCAGCTCCCAGCGCAGGCGGCCCGACAGGATCACCCACCACTCGTCGAAGTCCTTGTGCCAGTGCGGCCGATTGCCCGTACCCGGCGGATTGGCGATCAACGTCACCAGGTTGCGCTCGTCCTGGATCAAACGCGCGGACCACGGCGGCGGTCCCATCCTGGCCACCACGTCGGCAATGCGGGTATGCAACGCGTTGGGCGACGTGGCGTTCACCACGCGCGGCGGGATGGGTCCGCTCACCACATCGGTGATATTGAGCGCGGTTTGCGGCTCGACTGGGGTCGTCACGCGCCTACTGTATCTAGACTGCCTCCACTGCCTCCACGCCGACGCGCGGCTGCTCGACGCCAGAGATCGCGGCGATCTCGATCTCCTCGGCGCGTGTCACTGATCGCAGGTCGAGACTGGCCCCGGCCAGGGCCTGCGCTGATGTCGGCTCGATCTCGATGCGCACCACCTTGAGCGGCGCGGACATGCCCAGCTGCCGTTCGCTCTTCCACTTGCGCACCTCTTCGGTTACGCCGAGCACGTTGCGACCCTGGCGCAGCGCGGCGTCGCTCTGCCACGCCTCGAGGGCCACCGGCCAGCGTGAGACGTGCACCGAGCTACAGCCATCGCCTTCGGCGAAGCCAAGCAGGTAGATCTCGTCGGTAATGTGCGGCAGAAACGGCGCGAGCATGCCGATCACGGATTTCAGCGTGTGGTACAGCACGTATTGCGCGTTGGTGCGCGCGGTGCCGTCCAGGTCGGGTGCTTCGCCGCCGTACAGCCGGAACTTGACCAGCTCCAGGTAGTTGTCGGCGAAGTCCGCCCAGAAGAAGCGCTCGACGTCGGCCTTGGCCGCGGCAAACTCGTACTCGTCCATGGCCCGCGTCGCGCGTTTGATCGTTTCGTGCAGGCGCGCCAGGATCCACTTGTCGGTGGCGTTCAGGCTCTCGGGCGGACTGGCTGGCGGCGAGTAGCCGCCCAAATGCGCCAGGCCCAGCTTGGCCGCGTTCCACAGCTTGGTGACCAGGCGATTGCCGTTGCGAATCGTGTCGTCGTTGAGCAGAGTGTCGCCGCCGGTGCGCACCGTCGTGGCCCAGTAGCGGATGGCATCGGCGGAAAACTGCTCGAGTGTCTTGCTGGGGTCCTCGGCCGCACTCAGACGGCTCTTGGAAATCTTCTTGCCGGCCGGGTCGAGCGCGTGCCCCGAGATCAGCACGTCGGTCCACGGAATGTCGCCACGCTGATACAGGCTGCGGACCGTGGTGTAGAAGTCCCAGGTGCGGATGATGTCGTGCGCATTGGGGCGCAGCGTCATCGGCCGATAGCGGGCGGCGAATTCGTCCGCGGAGACCCCCAGCGGCTCCAGCAGGGTGCCGCAGATCTCGGGCGACAGCGACGAGGTCGCCCAGGTATCCATGACGTCCCGGTCGGGCTCGAACCGAGTCCCGCCGCATTTCAGGCAGGCCGTGATCGGCGGGCCGACCTCTTGTGGGTCGATCGGCAGGTCCTCAGGGCGGGCCATGATTGGCGCTCGACACTCGCCGCAGTACCAGGCCGGGAATGGCACACCGTAATACCGCTGACGGGATAGATTCCAGTCCCAGTTGAGGCCCTCGACCCAGCTCTCGAAGCGGCCGCGCATGTACTCGGGGAACCAGCGCATGCGACGCCCGGCGTCGATGAACAGCTGTTTGTTGTCGAGCACCTTCACGAACCACTGGGCGATGACCAGGTACTCGATCTCGGTCTGGCAGCGCTCGTGGACGCCGACGGTGTGCTCGATCTCGCGCTGGTCGCGCACCAGGCCCTGGGTCGCCAGGTCCTCGAGGATTTTCGTGCGTGCGGCGCGCGTGCGCAGGCCTGCGTACGGGCCGGCCAGGTCGTTCAAGCGCCCGTCGCGCGTCAGTACGATGCGCAGCGGCAGCGCGTGGGTGCGCCACCAGTAGACGTCGGTCACGTCGCCGAAGGTGCAGCACATGACCGCGCCGGTGCCTTTGTCCTGCTCGGCCTTGTCGTCGGCGATGACGGGCACCTCGTAATCAAAAAGCGGCGTGCGCACCTTCTGGCCGACGAAGGCCCGGTAGCGCGCGTCGTTGGGGTTGACCATGACCGCGACGCACGCCGCCAGCAACTCGGGGCGGGTGGTCGCGATGGGCAGCTCGCGGCCGTCGGCGGCGACGAACGGGATCGTCGTGAACTTCGTCTTGACGCCGGTCTTGTCGTCGATCTCGGCCTGGGCGACGCCCGTCTGACACTCGGGGCACCACAGCGTGGGCTCTTCGGAGCGGTACACCTGGTCCTTCTCGAACAGGTCGATGAAGCCGAGCTGCGAGATGCGGCGCGAGCGCGGGTCGATGGTCGAGTATTTGAGCCGCCAGTCGACCGACAGGCCGAGGCGCTTCCAGAACCGCTCGAACTGACCCTCCACCTGCTCGGACAGCTCGAGGCACGCCTCGATGAACGCGCGGCGGCCGACCTCCTGGGCCTTGATGCCGCGCGCCTGCTCGGTGAAGCGCTCGGTGGGCAGGCCATTGTCGTCGAAGCCGAAGGGATACAGGACGTGCTCGCCGCGCATGCGGTGGTAGCGGATCATCACGTCGGCGTGGGTATACGAGTACACGTGGCCGATGTGGATGCGGCCCGAGACCGTGGGAGGCGGCGTGTCGACCGTATACACCGGGCCGGTGACGGCGGGATCAAACTGATAGATCCCGTCAGACGCCCACTGTTGCTGCAGGCGCGGCTCCGCGGTGCGAAAGTCGTAGCGGCCTTCCAAAGTTGGCATGGCTCTTATTTTAGTTTGGGGGGAACTCGCGCATGCGCGAGTTCCTCAAGGTGGCGCATGCGACCCCCGCCGCCGTTCGCTGCGCTCACTCCCGCGGCGACCCCCCGCGTACGTGCTGTCCGCGACTGGCGGCTCGAAGCCGTAGGCTTGCGACGGCCGGAAAACTTGTTTAGAACGGTGCGGCGGGGCTGAGAGGGGGTCATGTTGTGAATCTGCTGCTCGGGTTGGTGACCGCGTTGATCATCGTGAGTCAGGCGTCGGCCGTGGCGACATTGCCCAGCGCTGACAGCGGCTCGGGGCAGTGCGGCGCTGATCAGCTCACCTGGCACAACGTGCGCTCGTTTGACGTCGCCAACCCTGGCTCCGTCAGCGTGCGGGCAACGGCCCCCGACGGCTC
>JAFAWJ010001106.1 GCA_019242065.1 Chloroflexota bacterium | reverse complement strand
GACGTCGTCCGGGCAGCCGAACGCGGCAGTGCCCTCCTCGTGTGAGTACGTGAAGACCCCGACGCGGTCGAAACGCAGGCGCTGCACGCTCTCGAGCAGGTAGGCGAATTCGGCCTCGGTCTCGCCCGGGAAGCCGACGATGAACGTCGTCCGCAACACCAGCCCCGGCACGCGGTCCCGCATCCAGCCCACCAGGTCGTCGGTATCGCGGTGCGGTCGGCGCATGCGCGCCAGCGTCCACGGATGCGTGTGCTGCAGGGGCATATCAATGTAGGGCAGCACCTGCTCCCGCTCGCGCAGCACCCTTAGAAAATCCTCAGTAATGTGGCGCGGGTAGGCGTACATCACGCGGATCCAGGCCAGTGACGGATAGCGATCGGTCACACGCTCCAGCAGGCGCGCGAGACCGTCACGCTGCCCGAGGTCATGTCCGTAGCGGGTGGTGTCCTGGCCGACCAGGACGATCTCGCGCACGCCGCGCTCGACCAGCTGGCCCACCTCGCGCAGGATCAGCTCGGCGGGTTTGCTGCGGTGGTTGCCCTTCATGAAAGGAATGGCGCAAAACGCACAGCGCTGGTCGCAGCCGTCACTGATCTTGAGGTAGGCGCTCGAGCCGTTCGGGCGGCGGGTGGCGATCTCGAGATCCAGCTCGCCCTGGGGGGCCAGCTCCACCAGCGGCAGCGACGAGCCCGGGGCGCGCGCCTCTTCGAGCTGCGAGAGCACCTGCGGCAGCGACGCCCAGTTGCGGGCACCGACGAAGGCGTCGATCTGCGGCAATTCGTCGGCGAGCTCGGTTGGATAACGCTCCACGAGGCAACCCGTCGCGATCAGTCGCTGGGTGGCACGCTTCGCCGCCCCCAGCTGCAACAGGGTGTCGACCGACTCCTGTTTGGCCGATTCGATGAAGCCGCACGTGTTGACGATCAGCAGATCCGCGTCTGAGGCACCGCTGGCACGCACGTGGCCACTGGCGAGCAGCAGTTGCTCCATCGCCTCCGAATCGACGGTGTTCTTGGCGCAGCCCAACGACACGAAGTGGAAGCTGCGCGCGGGCGCGCTCGGGCCGAGGTCGGTCAACGTTGCCAGCTCAGCTCGACGGGAGCGGTCGCCGTCTGCGGGTCCTGGCGGGCGCCGTTCACGGTGATGTCGAGGGCGGATGCGTTGCTGGTGCGCATGATGACCGAGTTCTGCGCGAGCGGCAGCTGGCGATCGGTGCCCGGGGCGACAGTTTCGGCGACGACCTGCTTGCCATCGACCGCCGCCTCCACGTAGACGCGAGCACTGGTTTTGAATTCGACCAGTATCCCGTCGATGGTGGCCGTCGGCGTCGCACTCGGTTCGACCGTTGGCTCGACGGTGGCCGTCGCGGTGGGCAGCAGGACGGGGATCGAGGTCGGCAAGCGCGCGCCAATCGGCGTGGGCGTGCCCAGACGCGCCTGCTGGCGCAGCGCGGCATCCGACTGATTCAGGGTGTGCTGGACATCCTGGTACCAGTTCCAGGCAAAGCCGAACATGAGCAGAAACACAATCCCACCCAGTCCGTACAGGACAGGCCGAACCGGAATGCTGCGCGGCAACCCGACGTGCGCCACGGCCGGGCGCAAGGGCGGGGTCGGCTCGCGGTGCGCAGCGGGTTGGTACAGGTCGACCATCGCCTGCCCGTCGAGGCCCAGGTATTCGGCGTAGGTGCGGAGAAATCCGCGCGTGTAGACGGGGGGCGGCAACGTCGCCACGTCCTCCGCCTCCAGCGCCTCGAGGTAGCTGCGCCGGATGCGTGTATCGCGGGCCGCCTCTGCCAGCGACACACCTTTATCGAGCCGCGCCTGCCGCAGCGTCTCACCCAGCGTCCACACGTGTGAGGCGACTGTACCCGTTTTTCCGAGCGCGTCCCAAGGGCATTAGCCAGGGCGACGGAGCGCCAGGAGGCGTCGCAGCTCGTCCAGCGGACGTGTGTTGAGGACATCGGCGGCCGTCAGCCAGCCGCGCCTGGCGCTGGCCACGCCGAACTGCATGAAGTCGAGCTCCTGGGTGCTGTGCGCGTCGCTGCTGATCGTGAAGCGGGCGCCCAGTTGCTGGCCGCGGCGGGCCCAGGTGCCATTCAGGTCCAGGCGATCGGGCGTGGCGTTCAACTCGAGTGCGCAGCCCAGCGCCGCGGCGCGGTCCACAACTGCCTGCATGTCGACCGCATACCCGTCACGCCGACGAATGATGCGACCGTGCGGATGATTCAGCGTGTTGACCAGCGGATTCGAGATCGCGCGCAGGATGCGCTCGGTCATGACCTCGCCTGGCTGGCGGAAGCCAGTGTGGACGGACACAGACACGTAATCGAGCGAGCGCAGGACGTCATCCGCAAAGTCGAGCTGGCCATCCATCAGGATGTCCATCTCCGTGCCCAGCAGGACGACGAACGGCGCCAGCCTCTTGTTGAGGCGGTTGACCAGCGCGCGCTGCTCCTCCAGGCGTGCGGGGTTCAGGCCGCGGGTCATTGCCAGGTTCTGGGTGTGATCAGTGAGCGCCATGTACGCGTAGCCTTTAGCCCTGGCGGCTCTGGCCATCTCCTCCAGCGTCTGGGTACCGTCGGTCCAGTTGGTGTGCGTGTGCAGGTCGCCCTGGATATCGCTCAGCTCGACGAGTTTGGGCAGACTGCCTGATTCGGCAGCTTCGATCTCGCCCGTGTCTTCGCGCAGCTCCGGCGGGATCCACGCCAGGCCAAGCCGCGCGTAGATCGCCGCCTCACGTTCGCGCTCGAGCACGCGACCGCTGGCGTCGTCCTCGAGACCGAGTGGCGTCAGGCGCCAGCCGCGGGCGCGCGCCATGGCTTCCAGCCGGGCAACGTGGGCGCGTGAACCCGTGTACCACACCAATGCGCTGCCCCAGGTCTCGGGCGGGACGACCATCACGCGCACCTCGAGGCCGCCGTAGAGCTGGACGCTGATCTCGTCGGCGCCGCGATCGAGCACCTGCACCAGGTTGGGCAACGTTGCGATGGCTTGGACGACGCGCTCGGCGTCTTCAGCGGTCTCGCGACCGGCGAGCACGTCGAGACCGCCGACGGTGTCTTGCATACGGCGGACGCTGCCCACGACGGCCAGACGCTTGTCCTCCTCCTCGGCCTCGCCACCCAGCGCGGCGCGAATCTGGGCGAAGGCGGCCCAGGCGTCGGAGATCAGACCGCGTGTCGAGCGCTGCTTGAGTTGATCGAGACTGTGCAGCAGCGAGTCGACGGCCTTTGGCCCGAAGCCGGGCACCTCGCGCAGTCGACCGGAGCGAGCGGCGTCCTCGAGATCTGGCAGGGTGGAGACGCCGAGCTCCAGGTAGACGGCGCGCGCGCGACCCGGACCCAGGCCGGGCACGGCGAGCAGGGAGGCGAGCGCAACGGGAAAGTCGCGGCGCACGTCCTCGTGGGATTGCATGCGGCCGGTCTTGAGGTATTCGACGATGCGGGCCTCCAGCGCGGCGCCGACCCCGTACAGCTCGCGCAGACGGCCCTCTTCGAACAGCACGTCCAGACGCTCGCTGGCGCTGCCGACGCTGCGCGCCGCCGTCCGATAGGCGTTGTAGCGATAGGGCGGCTCACCTTTGATCTCGAGGATGTCGCCGATTTCGGCAAACAGGCGGGCGACCTCGGCGTTGGCGCTCGAGGCGGCTCGGCCTTCGCCGAGGTCCACAGCCGGGGGTTCCTGAGGCGGTGCGGGGCGGCGTCGTCCGGCCGCCCGTCTTCGCTCGGCCATCAGTGGGGACGGTTGTCGACGACGCGCACCGCCTTACCCTCGCTGCGCGGTACGCCGCCGGCCGGCAGCAGCCGCACGATCATCGACAGGCCGGTCGCCTCACGCAGCGCGTGCTGGATGCGCGGCTCCAGTCCGCTGGCACTGGCCGTCACCTCGCACAACACGGTCAGCTCGTCCATGGCGCCGGGACGATCGACGACCAACTGGTAGTGGGGTGCGACCTCGGGTATGTCCAGCAGGACGCGCTCGACCTCAGACGGATACAGGTTGACGCCGCGAATGATGAGCATGTCGTCGATGCGACCACGGACGCGCGCCATCCGCGCGCTGGTGCGACCGCAGGCGCAGGGCGTCAGGTCGAGTGAAGAGATGTCGCCGGTGCGATAGCGGAGCATCGGCAGCGCTTCTTTCGTCAGGGTGGTGAACACCAGCTCGCCTTCCTCGCCTGGCTTTAGCACAGCCCCCGTCACGGGATCGACGATTTCGACCAGGAAATGGTCCTCCTGGACATGTGCCCCGCGGCGAACCTCGATGCATTCGGCGGCGACGCCAGGCCCGACGATTTCCGAAAGTCCATAAACGTTCAGCGCCTTCAAGCCGAGCTGTCGCTCGAGCGCGTCACGCATCGGCTCGGTCCACGGCTCGGCGCCGAACAAGCCGACCGCGAGCTCGAGTCGCTCCAGTCCAATGCCCTGATCGACCAGTGTCTGGGCGATGTTGAGAGCGTACGATGGCGTGCTACAGAGCACCTGGCCACCCAGGTCCTCGAGCATGAGCGCCTGGCGCTGGCTCAGGCCGCCTGAGATGGGGACCACCGTGCAGCCCACCCGCTCGGCGCCCATGTGGAAGCCGAGGCCACCGGTAAACAGGCCGTAGCCGTAGGCGTTGTGGACCACCATTCCGGGCGAGACGCCGGCCATCGTCAGTGTGCGAGCCATAACCTCCGACCAGACATCGAGATCGTGGCGCGTGTAGCCGACCACCGTGGGCTTGCCACGGGTACCGCTCGAGGCGTGGATCCGCACCACCTCGTGGCGCGGGACGGCGAACAGACCGAACGGATAGTGCTCGCGCAGGTCGGATTTCAAGGTGAAGGGCAGCCGCCGCAGATCGTCGAGGCCGGTGATGTCGCTCGCTGAGCGCACGCCGGCGGCGTGCAGACGGTCGCGGATTGCGGCGACCCGATCGAATTGACGCTGGACCGTCTGGCGGAGGCGCTCCAGTTGCAGACTGGCGAGCGCGTCACGCGAGAGTGTCTCCAGGTCGGCGCTCCACAGCACGCGGCAACGATAGCGCTACAGTCGGGGCATGGCTATCGACGTCCTGAGTGGCGTTGGCTTTTCTTCTGTCGATCTGGAACAGTTTTCCGCCCTCGACCCGCTGAGAAGTTTCGGGACTGACTTCGAGAGCGACTCGCAGGCGGCGAGTCGGTTTTTCAATGCGGGTCAGGCACTGATCGATCGTCTGCCCGCACGCGCGAACCGTTCACCGGCGGAGCAGGCCGCGGCCGAAGCACTTCATGCGCAGCTGCGTGCGACGCGGGTCGGCTTCCTGCGACGGCAGGCCGTGGCCGTCTACGACGTGCTGACGGACCGGCGCCGAAGGTTCGTCAGAATCGAAGAGCTGGTCTACCTGGCCGCGTCGGTGGTCCCGGGCCTGGTGCCCACACGCGCACAGATCGCTGTCGAGCGACAGCGCTTGCAGAAAGACAAGGAAGGCTACGAAGTCGACCAGGGCGTGTTTTTGTCGTACGTGCTGGGTGATGCGCTGGCTGGCGGTCACCTGGTGC
>JAFAWJ010001071.1 GCA_019242065.1 Chloroflexota bacterium | reverse complement strand
GATCTGGATCCGCCGGATCACACGCGTCTCCGCGCCCTGGTCCACAAGGCGTTTACGCCGCGTCTGGTAGAGCAGCTGCGCGCGCGAATCGAGTCGCTTGCCAACCACCTGTTGGACCGCGCCGCCCAACGCGGCGAACTGGAGCTGGTGGCAGATTACGCGCTGCCCATCCCGTCCACGGTGATCGCCGATCTGCTGGGGGTGCCCGTCGCCGACCGTCATCGCTTCCATCGCTGGACCAACACGCTCGTGCGCGTCTCGTCCGGCGGCGATCTGCTCAAGGCCCTACCCTCAGTCCTGCTCTTCAAGCGCTACCTGGAGCGTTTGATCAGGTATCGCCGCCGCGAGCCCCGCGATGATCTGATCTCAGCGCTGGTGCACGCCGAAGAGGCCGGCGACCGACTGAACGCCGACGAGCTCGTCTCCATGCTGTTGCTGCTGCTGATCGCCGGCCACGAAACGACGGTCAACCTGATCGCCGGCGGCATGCTGGCGCTGCTCGAGCAACCCGACCAGCTCCAGCGCTTGCGGTCGGAGCCCGAGTTGCTGAGCCGGGGCACGGCGGTTGAAGAGCTGCTGCGCTACGCCAGTCCCGTTCAATTCGCGACCGAACGCTACGCGGTCGAGAGCGTGCAGTTGTCTGACCACACCATCCCGTCCGGCGCGCTGGTCCTGTGCGTCATCGGTTCGGCCAACCATGACGCGCAGCAGTTTGCGCAGCCAGACCAGCTGGACCTCGCCCGTAGCCCGAATCCGCACGTCGCCTTCGGCCAGGGCATCCACTACTGCCTGGGCGCGCCCCTGGCGCGACTCGAGGCCCAGATCGCCTTCGAGACGCTC
This sequence comes from Chloroflexota bacterium, assembly GCA_019242065.1. The sequence goes on along the minus strand of JAFAWJ010001071.1, from coordinate 3,325 downwards.
CTCCAGCGCTTCACCGACATCCAGTTGGCAGCCTCACCCGAGTCCCTGATGTGGCAGCGCGGCATCTTCGTCCGCGGCGTGGAGCGCCTCCCAGTCCGCGTACACACCGCCGCCCGCGCTTCACCGCAGCCTGGGAATTCGGTGACACCGTCAACTGGGTCGACCTGCGGCTGAGTCCCGAGCTCGACGGCAGCACCCGCCTGGAGTTCGAGCACATCTCGCCGCTCGGCCCGCACTGGGACCAGTACGGGCCGTCGGCGGTTGGCATTGCCTGGGATACGGCGCTGATCGGCCTGAGCCTGTACGTCTCGAACCCGGAGACCTTCGACCGCGCCGAGGTCGCCGCCTGGGCCGCATCGCCAGCGGCCCGGCAGTTCATGACCTCCAGCAGTCAGCAGTGGTGCGCGGCAGCCCCTGACCACCCCTCATTTATGGATCCAGCCGGTTGAGATCACGCGGAAACAGCGTCGTCTCGCGCACGTTGGCCACGCCCGCCAGCCGCGCCACCCAGCGCTCCAACCCGAGCGCACACCCGCCATGCGGCGGCATGCCCCCGGCAAACGCCTCCAGGTATCCCGCGAACGGCTCCGCTGCCAGACCGCGCGCGCCAAGTGCCGCAAGATAGTCCTGGTATCGATGCAACCGCTGGCCACCGGTCACCAGCTCCAGCCCTCGAAACAGCAGGTCGAAGCTGTTCGAATACTCCGGCTGGTCCGGCTGCGGATGCGTGTAAAAAGGCCGCTTGCGCATCGGGTAACCGACCACGAACACGAACTCGCTGCCACTCGTGCGCCGAGCCCAGTCGCCGAGCCAGCGCTCATGCGTCGGCGCCAGGTCCGGCTCGCCCTGGATCCGCTCGCCGGTGCTGGCCTCGATCAGCCGCTGGGCCTCGGCGAAGTGGATGGTCGGAATCTCCGTCGGCACCTCCGGCAGCGCCAGTTCCAGCCGTCGGAGCGCGTCGCCCGCCTGGGTGCGCACGGCATCCAGCATCCCGCGCAGCACGTCGGTGAGCATGGCCATGACGGTGGTGTGGTCCTGCACGAAACCCATCTCGAAGTCCAGCGACACGTACTCGTTCAGATGACGCGGCGTGTCGTGCGGCTCGGCCCTGAACACCGGACCAATCTCGAAGACGCGCTCGTACACGCCGACCATGATCTGCTTGTAGAACTGCGGGCTCTGCGCCAGAAACGCCGGACGCCCGAAGTAGTCGACGGTAAAGACGTTGGCCCCACCCTCGGTCGCCGAGGCGACGAGCTTCGGCGTGAAGATTTCGACGAACCCGCGTGCCCGCAGGCTCTCGCGGTAGCCTGCCGCTGATGCGGCCGCCACCTGGTGCAGCGCGCGCAGTCGCGGATGCCGCAGCGCGATCGCCGCGTGGTCCAGAATCGTCGGCAGCTGCGCGTTGAGCGTCGGACGAAACAGCTCGAACGGCGCCGGCTCCACGGGCACACAGATGACCTCGACCTCAGGCTCGTGCACCTCGACACCACCCGGCGCCGCGGGCACCCGAACCGCCGTGCCGCGCACCCGCAGCACGCTGTCAGTCGGCAGCGCCGCCAGCTCGGCCATCTGCGCGGGGTCGTCGACGACGACCTGGGCCAGGCCCTGCCCGTCGCGCACGATCAGAAAACTCACCTGAGCCAGCTGCCGAAAGCGGTGCAGCCAGCCGGCCAGCTCCACGCGCTGCCCCGCGTTCGCCGCCAGTTCTGTCGACCAGATACGTGCCATGTGACACCTCGTGTACGCCACGCCCCCGCAAACTATGCGGACGAGGGGGCCGTCGTGGTGCCACCGCACTTCGCCACCGGCGCCCTTCCAGGCAGCCCGCGGCCTTGGCGCCCGATCACGGGGGCGAGCCGTCGGAGCTTACTGAGCTGCGTAGCAGCCGTTGTTCCCCGCACTCGGGAGGGTCTTCGCGAGCTCCCCGGCCACCGCCATTCCACCCTCGGCGGCTCTCTGTCGCGCCCGGTCAAGCCTGCTACTTGGCTCCGTCGTCGCTTTGCCAGACTATACGCGATCGCCCAACGCGGGGCAGGCGCTAGACTGCCACCGGCAGCATGGTTGAACATCTCTTCTACGCGAACGTCCCTGAAACCCTGGCCCTCCTGCGGGTCCTGCTCGGCAACCGCGCGTCCCCGCCCGCCGGGTACACCCCCGTCCGCGCTGGCGCAGACGTCGACTGGCAGCTGCTGGCCACCGGCAACCTGTCCGCCAGCGACAAGGCCGCGGTGTACATCGCCCACGGCCTGGCCATCCTGGAGGGCCGCGGTGGCCGTTTCGAGCTGCACGTTCGCGATCAGATCCTGGCCGCGGTCCAGACGATCGTCGAGGTCCCCTGACATCGCCGCTCCTCGACGTCGACCCCGCGCGTAGCGCACGATAACAGGCACAAGGACACGCCGATGCTGAGCAAACAAGACAACGACTACCTGACGCGTATCGGACCCGGCACCCCGATGGGAGACCTGATGCGCCAGTACTGGATCCCCGCCGTGCGGTCCGACGAGCTGCCTGAATTCGACGGTGCCCCGCTGCGCGTCAAGCTGCTTGGCGAAGAGCTCATCGCCTTTCGCGAGACCTCAGGACAGGTCGGTCTGGTGCAGAACAACTGTCCGCACCGCGGCGCGTCGCTGTTTTTCGGTCGCAACGAAGAGGGCGGCCTGCGCTGCGTCTACCACGGCTGGAAGTTCGATTCCACCGGCCAGTGCATCGACATGCCCAACGAGCCGGCCGAAAGCGACTTCAAGCAGAAGGTACGCGCCGTCGCCTATCCGTGCGTGGAGCGCAACGGGGTGGTGTGGGCGTACCTGGGTCCGCGTCAGACTCCGCCGCCGCTGCCGGACTTCGAAGCCAACATGCTCGGCCCGGGCTCGTACTCCATTTCGATGATCCACCGCCCGTGCAACTGGATGCAGGGCTGGGAAGGTGAAATGGACACCGCCCATCAGGCGTTTCTGCACAGTGGCGCGGTGCGCGTCGAGCACACGCAACCGGGCACATTCGAGCGCTACATTGCCGCGACTCCGGCCCCGTTGCTGAGCGTGGTCGACACGGACTTCGGGACCTCGTACGGTGGCTCGCGGCCCGCCGAGGACGACACCACCTACTGGCGCATTGCCCATATGCTGTTCCCGTTCTACGCCATGATTCCGACCGGCGCGATGGGTCACGAGGTGCGCTTTGCGGCGTACGTCCCGATGGACGACGAACACACCATGCACTGGGAAATCGGCGCCGAGGTGCCCGAGACCGAGCGTCCGGCCGGTGCCACGCGCTCGCGTCGCGGCGCGCGCAGCAAGGACCTGTACCACCCGAACACCAC
>JAFAWJ010000997.1 GCA_019242065.1 Chloroflexota bacterium | reverse complement strand
ACAAAGTCGATGCTTCTGGGCAGCTTGTAACGCGCGATGCGTCCGCTCAGGAACGCGAGAATGTCGGTCCGCATGTTGTCCGGATCGGTGGGGCCACCAGGCAACAGCTCGACGACCGCTTTGACTTCTTCCCCCCATTCGGGATTGGGCACGCCGAAGACGGCGACGTCGGCGACACGCGGATGCGTGACCAGCACGCCTTCGATCTCGGCCGGATAGATGTTCACCCCGCCCGAGATGATCATGTCTGACTTGCGGTCGCTCAGGAACAGGTAACCGTCGTCGTCCAGGTAGCCGACGTCGCCCACGGTGCGGTACTCGCCACGTCTGGATTGCGCGGTCTTCTCCGGGTCCTTGTAGTACTCGAACGGCTCGCGGTTCATGGTCGTCGAGTAGATCGTCCCGACCTGGCCGGGCGGCAGGATGTTGCCTTGTTCGTCCATGACCACGATGCGCGTGGTGCTGCGCGGCTTGCCGACCGAGCCCGGCTTGGCCAGCCACTCCTGCGAAAAGATGATCGTGCCGCCGACGCCCTCGGTCGAGGCGTAGTATTCGTCCAGCACCGGGCCGAACCAGTCGATCATGCGGCGTTTGACCTCGGGCGAGCAGGGCGCCGCGCCGTGGATGACGTGCCGCAGCGAGCTGAGGTCGTAGCGCTGCTTGACCTCTTCTGGCAGCGCCAGGAGGCGGACGAACTGCGTCGGGACCAGGTGGGTGATCGTGACGCGATAGTGGTCGACGAGCTGCAGGCAGCGCTCGGGATCGAAGCGGTCCATGATGACCACCTGGTGGCCCAGATGCAGCGAGGGGGCAACCATCACCATCGGCGCGGTGTGGTACCAGGGGCAGGCGAGCAGGTGGACGTTGTCCGTCTGGTCGCGCGGGACCTGGTAGCCCATGAGCGCCGCGCCCAGGTCCGCCTCGCCGATCGGGGTGGTCGCCAGTGGCCGGCGCACGCCTTTGGGGCGGCCGGTGGTGCCCGAGGTGTAGTTCATGATGGCGCCGAGGGTTCGATCCTCGGGGCTGTCTGTCGGCTGGCCGGCCATCAGATCGGTGAGCCGGCGGAAGCCTTCGATTTCGCCGACGCAGAAGACGCGGTCCCGCGGAAAACCGGTTGCCTCGATCGCGTCGCGCACCACGTCCGCGTAGCGGGCGTGCACGATGAACGCGCGCGCCTCGCAGTCCGTGAGGATGTAGGCGATCTCCGGGCCGACCAGGTGGTAGTTGATCGGCGTCAGGTACAGGCCGATCTGCTGCATGGCCAGGTAGACCTCGAGGGCCTCCGGCGAGTTGGGCAGCATGGCCGCGATCGAGTCGCCGCGCGAGAGGCCCAGCCCGCGCAGGGCGTGGCTGAGCTGGTTGACGGCCCCCAGCACCTCGGCGTTGGAGTGCGTGCCCTCGTCGTTGTCGACGATCGCCGTCTTGTCAGGATTCGCCGCCGCAAGTGACCAGAAGTTCTCTGCCATTCTGTTACCCCGACGTCAGTCCCAGCAGGTGCGCGGCGTTCTCCTTCAGGATCAGCGGCCGCACCTCGTCGCGAAACGCCGCGCCCTCGAAGTCAGCCATCCACCGATCCACCGTGATCATCGGATGATCCGACCCGAACAGCACCTTGTTCTTCAACAACGTATTGGCGTACTGCACCAGCAACGGCGGGAAGTACTTGGGCGACCACCCGGACAGGTCGATATACACCTGCGCCTTGTGCAGCGCGACGGCCAGCGCCTCCTCCTGCCACGGAAACGACGGGTGCGCCATGATGATCGGCATCTCTGGAAAGTCGACCGCCACGTCGTCCAGATAAATGGGATTGCCGTACTTCAACCGCACGCCGCCACCGGCGCCCGCCCCCTGGCCGACCGCCGTCTGTCCCGTGTGGAACAGCGCCGGCAACTTCGCGGACGCGATCACTTCATACAGCGGGTACAGGCGCTGATCATTAGCGTAGAAGCCGCCAGTCGGCGGATGGAATTTGAACCCGCGCGCGCCAGCGTCGATCAGTCGCCTGGCCTCAGCCGCGCCCGCGTCGTCTCGCCACACGTCGATATACACAAAAGGAATGAACACGTCGGGATGTCGCGCCGCGGCTTCCAGCATCTCGTCGTTGCTGACTGATCCTGGGCGCTGCGGCCGGGTGCCACCCGTGTCGACACCCCACATCGCGCACATCACGTTCCGCTGGCGGTAGTACTCGGCGGTCTCGTCCGGTGTCTGGCCGCCGACGCCGCCGCGCTGCGTCATGCGCGCGAGCGTATCGTCGCGCGTCGGCCCCGAGCTCTCGCGCGGCACTTTGCCCGAGACGCCGGCGTGCACGTGCACGTCGATGGCTTTCAGGTTCGAGATATCCATCAGTGGGCCTCCGCCGCGGCCGCCGTCTGCCCGAACGGACCCACCTTTGGCCGAGCGCGCGAGAGGAGGTCTTGCACCACCGGACCCAGCTCCGCGGGCTCCCAGCGCTCGTGCTTGTCGGCCTCCGGCCCGGCGTGCCACGGCTCGGCGACGCTGATGCTGCCGCCGCGGACATTGAACACACGGCCCGTCACGTCTTTGGACTCGCTGCTGCCCAGCCAGACCACCAGCGGGGAGACGTTGGCGGGATCACTCGAATCGAAGCCGTCGGCCGGCGTGGCCGACACGGCTCCGGGCCGCCGAATCGTCTCGGTCATGCGCGTGCGCGCGCCGGGTGAAATGGCGTTGACGGTCACTCCATAGCGACCCAGCTCACCAGACAGGATCACCGTCATGTTGGCAATGCCGGCCTTGGCGGGCCCGTAGTTGGTCTGGCCCATGCTGGTGTACAGACCGGCGGGCGAGCTGGTGTTGATGATGCGCCCGTCGTTGACGGTGCCGTCCTTGGACTTGTCGCGCCAGTAGACCGCCGCGTGGTGGCACATGAGCCACGTGCCGCGCAGGTGCACGCGGATGACCGCGTCGAAGTCGGACACGTTCATGTTGAAGATCATCCGGTCGCGCAGGATGCCGGCGTTGTTGACCAGCACGTCGAGGGTGCCCCACTGGTCGAGGGCGGATTCGATGAGGTGTTTCGAACCGGTTTCATCGGAGATGTCGTCGCCATTGGCGATCGCCTCGCCGCCCATGGCGCGGATCTGATCGACGACTTCGCCGCCGGGTCCGCTGGAGGAGCCGGTGCCATCCAGTTCGGCGCCGACGTCGTTGACGATGACCCGGGCACCCTGACGCGCGAATTCCAGAGCGTGGGCGCGGCCAACGCCGCGACCGGCGCCGGTTACGATAACGACGCGGCCATCACAAATTCCGGCCATAGTTGGGGAAGGCCTCCGATCTCTTGTCGGGCGCGTATTGTACGTCCGCACATTCCACATGGCGCAAGTAAGTTTCACAACGTAAAATGCCGCGCATGGCAACCGCAGACGGCATTGAGGTCACCTCTGTCGAACAGCTCAAGCAGTACGTCGGCCAGGAAACCCGCGTCGGGGATTGGCACCTGGTGACCCAGGAAGAGATCAACGCCTTCGCCGATGCGACCGGCGACCACCAGTGGATCCACGTCGATCCCGAGCGTGCCAAGAACGGTCCCTTCAAGGGCACCATCGCCCACGGCTACTGGACCCTCTCGGCCGCCGGCTTCATCTCCCGTGGCGGCACCAGCAAGATCACGGTTCGCCTCCCCAGCCGCATGGGCATCAACTACGGGCTCAACCGCGTCCGCTTCATCAGTCCGGTGCCCATCGGCAAACGCATTCGCAGTCACACCAAACTGGTCAACGTCGAGGAGGTGCAGCCCGGCGTCGTCCAGCAGATCAACGAGATCACTGTCGAAATCGAGGGCGAGGCCAAGCCCGCCATGGTGGCCGAGTCGATCACACGCACCTACCTCGACCCCCAGCAGTAGTAACGCGGTACTGACACTCCGTGGTGGCGATCGACGGCCGCGACGAGCGGCCCGAAGGTGGACGCCTGGTGGCCGTCGACGCTGGTCAAGCGGCCGACGACCCTGGGCGCGGCCGGTACTACGTCGAAGCGCTGGGTCGGGGTCTGGCGGTGCTCGACTGCTTCATCGCCGACCCGGGCCCCCACGCGCTGGTCGAGCTCAGCCGCCGCGTCGGTCTCGGCATGCCCACCACCCTGCGCTTGATCCGCACCCTCGAAGAGGCCGGCTACGTCCGCCAGGACCCGACCAGCAAGCGCTACCGCTTGTCCTGGAAGATGCTCCAGCTTCACGACGTCACCTCCTCCATCCTGGACTACGCCGATCTGGCCCGCCCGCACCTGCAGGATCTCGCCGAAACCCTCGGCGAGGCGACCGGTATGGCCGTGCTCGACGGCATGGAGGTCCGTCACGCGATTCGGGTGTCGTCCCGTCGGCTCATCACCGCCAACATCCCGCCCGGCGCGCTGTTCCCGGCCCACGCCACGGCCATGGGCAAAGTGCTGCTGGCCGACGTCGATCCGAGCCTGGTGCGCGACCTGGCGCGGCGCCACCCGTTCGTGCGCTTCACACCCACGACGGTCACCAGCGTCGACGGCTTCCTGGAGCAGCTGCGTGAGGTCGCCCGCCAGGGCTACGCCGTAAGTGACGCGGAGTGGGACCCTGGTCTGCGCTCCGTCGCGGCACCAGTCCGCGTGCGCGATGGACGCGTGGCTGCGGCCGTGTGTGCCCTGTCGGTGCAGTCGGCGATGAGCGTGCGGGCCATGGAGCGGCGGTTCCTGCCCGCCGTCGTTCGCACGGCTGGAGCAATCTCACGCGAGTTGGGGTACGGAATATAACCGCCCCTTGATACGTTGTCTCGGGTAGAAGAACATGCCAGCAGTCACCGTTTCCAACACACTCGCCCTTCCGCGCATCACCGCCATTGACCTGAGCCGCACGACGCCGCGGCCTGTCCGCTCGGTCACCACCGCGCCCCGCGGTGTGGAAGGTGAAGGCTTCCCCGTCCGTCGCGCATTCGCCGGTGTCGCGCTGGCCGATCTCGATCCGTTCATCCATCTCGACCAGATGGGCGAGGTCGAGTACGCGCCAGGCGAGGCCAGAGGCACGTCATGGCACCCACATCGCGGCTTCGAGACCGTCACCTACATGATCGATGGCACGTTCGAGCACCACGATTCCAACGGCGGCGGCGGCGTGATCACCAATGGCGATACGCAGTGGATGACCGCCGGCGCGGGCATCCTGCACATCGAGCGGCCGCCGGAGCAACTGGTGATGAGTGGCGGCCTGTTTCATGGTCTGCAGCTCTGGGTCAACCTGCCGTCGCGCGACAAGCTGTCCGCGCCGCGCTACCAGGACATTCGGGCCGACCGCGTCGCCCTGTTGACCTCCCCCGATGGCGGTGCGCTGGTGCGCGTCATCGCGGGCGAAGTCGACGGGCATGCAGGGCCCGGCGTGACCTACACGCCGATCAGCGTGGTACACGCGACCCTGCAGCCCGGCGCCGAGGTCGATATCCCCTGGCGGCCGGACTTCAACGCGCTCGTGTACGTGCTGAGCGGTAAGGGCGCCGTCGGCGCCGAGCGTCGGCCGATCCGCACAGGCCAGCTGGCGGTGCTAGGTGCCGGCGACGCCATCCGCGTGGCAGCGGATCGCAGCCAGGACAGCCACACGCCCGCGCTGGACGTGTACATCATGGGCGGCCAGCCGATCGGCGAGGAGGTGGCCTGGTACGGGCCGTTCGTCATGAACACCCACGAGGAGTTGGCGCGCGCGTTCGACGACTACCGCAGCGGCCGCCTGGGCGTGATCCCCGCCAACGCCCTCAACTGACGGGTCTTTGTCTTAGGGAGTAGCAGCGGACACCTCGGGGGTGACCTCCGGGTGTCCGCTGTCCTGCCGCGCGGCGGCGGCGGACTGCACCAGGAAAAAGCCAATGAGGATCGTCCACATGCCGCCAAACACGTCGCCCGCCACGACCCGCACCACGCCAAAGACGATCATCAGCCCGCCAAAGACCATCCCGAGCGTCGCCGCGATCGCCGTCGCCCGCGCGTAGCGCCGGGTGATCCCCCACACAATTGAGCGGAACACCCGCCCGCCGTCCAGCGGAAACGCCGGCAGCAGGTTGAAGGCGCCCAGCAGCAAGTTGATCGCGGCCAGGTAGTCCAGGATCGCCACCACCGGCGTCACGCTGCGAAACGCCCGCAGCGAGCCGAAGAGCAGGTCGAACGGCGACGCCGACCCCAGGCTCCGCCCGAGGCCCCAGAACAGCGCGGCCAGGGCAAAACTGGTGAGCGGCCCCACCGCGGAGATCAGGAACTCGTCGCGCGCCGTGCGGACCTCGCCCGCGATATTCGAGACGCCGCCGAAGATGAACAGCGTGATG
>JAFAWJ010000859.1 GCA_019242065.1 Chloroflexota bacterium | reverse complement strand
CAGCGGCTCACGGTCGTACAGGCCCCACCAGAAGCAGGTGGTCACCTGCGCCAGGATGGCCGCCACCAGCGGATCCCAGCCGATGAATTCGCGCGACAGGGCGGCCGGATCGCCCGGCGCGGACCAGGATTCGCGCGTTTGCTCGGTGGTCGCGACGAAGCCGACGAAGTTAACGAGCTGATTGGCGCGCACCGGAAACACTAGAAAGTGTTTGCCAGGGCCCAGCCAGTTGCGCATCTGGCCGGCCGGCCAGCCGACGCTCGCGGCGGTGATGATCCCGCGATACGCGACGGACCCGGACGGCAGTGGCGGTGACGGGGGCGTCACATACCGCTGGAGTGTGGAGTGGATGCCGTCGGCACCCACGACCACGTCGGCACTCGCGCGGACGCCGTTGTCGAACATGACCACCGCCTGATCGGCGCTCTGCTCGAAGCCGACGCACCGGTGGCCCGGGTGAATGATCTCGGGTGGCAGCCGGTCGAGGAACATCTGCAGCAGATCGGCGCGGTGCACGCCGTAGATCTCGATGTTCTGGCCCTCGCCCCCTGGCCACCAGTGCGCAATCAGTCGGCCGTCAGGATGGCGGAACTGCGGATCGAGCCAGCGCGAGCCGAGTCGGGCGAGTTCGTCGCCGAGTCCCAATCGCCTCAGCATGCGGGCGCCGTTGGGATGGATGGCGACCCCCGCGCCAACCTCTTTCAGTTGGGGCGCCTGTTCGTAGACGTCCACCTCGATACCGCGCTGCAGCAGGGCGGTGGCGGTCGCGACGCCGCCGATGCCACCTCCGACGATCGCTACTCGCATCGCTCCGGCACCACCTCCTTGTGCTGCCAGCGGTACAGAAACACGCTGGCCACCGCCAGCCCCGCCAGGCAGATCACGCCGTTGACCACCAGCGCGACGCGCACGTCGAGCGTGTCGGCGACGAAGCCGGTAAAGGCGCCGCCCACGGGCGTCGAGCCAATCATCAAGAACATATACAGCGACAGCACTCGGCCGCGAATGTCCTCGCGCGCTTCGACCTGCAAGAGGGTGTTGTTGGTCGCGTTGAACAGCACGCTCAAAATGCCCGTACACACCAGCAGTCCCAGCGCGACGGGCATATTCGGCGCGCGTGCGAGAATCACCATGGCCACCCCGAACGTCAGCGCCGAGATGAACAGCAGCTTGAGCGTCGCCTTGACCTGCGTCGCGAGCAGGAACGCGCCGAGCATCGAGCCGAAGCCCATGGCCATGTTCAGGGCGCCGAAGCCCTCGGAACCGGTGTCGAGCGCAAAGCGCGCGAACAGCGGCAGGACCAGCGCCCAGTTGTAGGCGAACGTCCCGTACACGCCGGCCAGCAGGATGTTGATCGCCAGCAGCGGCGTGCTGACCGAGTAGCGCAGGCCTTCGACCAGTTGACTCAGGACAGCGGTGCGGCGCGCCATGCGTTTTGGGAAGAACTCGGCGCTCTTGAGCACCAGCAGGCCCAGGGTCGTGCTGCTATAGACGACGGTGGTGACCGCGAAGCACACGCCCGTACCCCAGGAGGCAATCAGCCAGCCGCCGATGCCCGGGCCGATGATGCGCGCTGCGCTGTTCAGCGCACTGTTGAGCGCCACGCCGTTGGGTACCAGGCGCGGCTCGACCAGCTCGCTGATGATCGAGGCGCGCGTCGGGAAATCCACGGCGCTGGCCAGGCCAAGGACGGTGGCCAGGACCAGGACCTGCCAGTACTGGATGGTGTTGGTCAATACCAGGACGGCCATGACGGCCATCTCCAGGCTGATGACGATCTGGACGACGACCAGCAGGCGGCGCGACTGCATGCGGTCGATCAGGATGCCCGCGAACAGGGTCAGGATCGTGACGGGCAGGGCCTGGAGGACCGTGACCAGCGCGAGAGCGGCGGGGTTGCCGGTCAGGTCGAGGACGAGCCAGGCCTGGGCAGTGCGCAGCAGCCAGGAGCCGGTCTGGGCCGTCGCGGCGCTGACGAAGTAGATGCGGAAGTTGGGGACGGACAGCGCCGAGCGGGATCGCTTGGCCCCTCCCGAAGACACGGGGGGAGCCAGCGTCGCCGACATTGACGACTATGGTAACGAGAAGCTTCTAGCCGACGAACATGTAGCCCAGGCCGCGGACGGTCTGGATTCGCGTGGGGGTGGTGGGCTCGGGCTCGACTTTGCCCCGCAGCCAGCGCACGTGCACGTCCACCGTGCGCGTATCGCCCGCCGACTCGTAGCCCCACACGTTGCGCAGCAGCCGCTCGCGGCTCAGCACCTGCGACGGATAGCGCAGGAAATACACCAGCAGGTCGAACTCGCGCCGCTTGAGCCGCAGCTCGATCCCCTCGCGGTACGCGCGCCTGGTCGCCACGTCGATGACCAGGTCGTCCGCCGACAGCCGCGCCGGCGGGTCACCCCCGACGGCGCCCATGTCCGCGCGCCGCAACTGGGCTTTGATGCGCGCCAGCAGCTCGTGCATGCTGAACGGCTTGGTCAAATAGTCGTCGGCGCCCACTTCGAGCCCGAGGACTTTGTCGATCTCCTCGTCGCGTGCGGTGAGCATCACGATCGGCACATGGCTGACGGCCGGGTTACTGACTTCAGCGCGGACCCGCCGACAGATCTCGAGTCCGTCGATGCCCGGCAGCATCAGGTCCAGCACCACGAGGTCCGGTGGGTTGCCGAGCAGCATGTCCAGCGCCACCCGACCGTCGGTGCACAGGCGCACGTCGTGACCCGCACGGCTCAGGTTGTAGCGCAGCGTGTGCAGCAGCGATTCTTCGTCTTCGACGATCAGGACGTCCGCCATGGTCGACCTACTGGTCACCACCCTAGCGGCTCCTTCCCGAGAACGGGCTTAACGCACGTTAACGTGCCAGGAAGTCCGTGTTAGCAGTTCGATGCGCCGAGTTTGGGCTCGGACGCCGCTCTGTGTAACGTCCGAGGCTTTAGACTGTGCACCACCGCGGCCTCGAAACACGACTATGACCGACGTTCCATCTCGCAGCAACGGCACCGTCGCTGCCCGGCCTTCGCCTGCCGATCTCTCGCGTCCCGACCTGTACCTCAACCGCGAGCTCACCTGGCTCGCCTTCAACCGCCGCGTCCTCGCCGAAGCTGAGGACGACCGCAATCCGCTCCTCGAGCGCATCAAGTTCCTGGCGATCACTGGCTCGAACCTGGACGAGTTCTTCATGAAGCGCATCGGCGGCCTCAAGCTGCAGACCGCCGCGGGTCTACCCGAGGTCAGCGTCGACGGTCGCACGCCCCAGGAACAGATCGACGCGTGTTACGCATGGGTGCGCGAGTTCGAGCATGTGCGCCTCGGGGTCGAGCGACACTTGCTCGATTTGCTCGCCGCGCAGGACATCCGCATTCTGAACTGGGGCGACCTCAACGCAAGCGAGCGCTCGGAGCTCCGCGAGCGCTACCTGCACAACATCTTTCCGCTGATCACGCCACTGGCGCTGGATCCGGCGCACCCGTTTCCGTTTCTGTCCAACCTGTCGCTGAATTTGCTGGTGACCGGCCAGCCGCACGACCGGCGCGACCCGTTCATCGCGCGCGTCAAAGTACCGGTCGGCCAGGGCATCCCGCGACTGCTGCGGGTGCGGGACAAGCGGCACTTCCTGCTGCTCGAAGACGTGATGGCACACAACCTGGACTCGCTGTTCCCGGGCCTGACGATCACGTCGTGCGAGATGTTCCGCGTGACCCGCAATGCCAACACCGAGCGCGACGAAGAAGAAGCTGACGATCTCCTGGAGCTCATCGAGACCGAGGTCATCGAGCGCCGCTTCGCGCCCATCGTACGCCTCGAGCTGCAGCCTGGCATGGACCCGCTGCACCGCACCATCGTCATGAGCGAGCTGGGCTTGACTGACGACAGCGACGTCTTCGAGGTGGAGGGCATTCTCGCTCCGCGCGACCTGATGGAGCTGGTCGGCATCGACGACGGAGCCTTGCATGACCCGGTCATGCATCCGATCGAGCCGGCGCGCTTGCCCGCCTTGCGCAGCATCTTCCACAGCATTCGGGATGCGGGCTCACTGCTGGTGATGCATCCGTATGAATCATTTGCGAGCACCGTCGAACGTTTCCTGCGCGAGGCCAGCCAGGACCCCAAGGTGCGCGCGATCAAGATGACGCTGTACCGCACCTCACGCGACGCGCGGATGGTGAGATACCTGGAGGACGCGGCACGCAAAGGCAAGCAGGTGGCGGTCGTGGTCGAGCTCAAAGCCCGCTTCGACGAAGCGACGAATATCGCCTTCGCCGAGCAGCTCGAAAGTATTGGGATCCACGTGAGCTACGGCGTCATCGGACTGAAGACGCATTCCAAAGTGTTGCTGGTGGTCCGTCAAGATTTCGATGGTCTGCGCCGCTACGTGCACATCGCCACCGGCAACTACCATCCTGAAACGGCGCGCCTGTACGCCGACATCGGCCTGTTCACGACGGATCCGATTATTGCCCAGGACGCCAACGAGCTCTTCAACTACCTGACCACCGGTTACGGACCCGGTCGCGCCTATCGCAAGATCCTGCCGGGTCCAGCCCGACTGAAGCGCGCGATCCTGGACCGCATCGAACGCGAAGCG
>JAFAWJ010000841.1 GCA_019242065.1 Chloroflexota bacterium | reverse complement strand
GGGCGGTGGGACACGGGAGGCGCGCGGAGGGACTGGCGGGCGGCGCTTTTCGGCGGGTGGGGGTCAGGCAGACCTACGGGGCGACGCTCCGTGCCGACAGGTTCAGACAGGCGTGAAGACTGAGGGGCACTTCTGGAGGTGGCGGCGAGGCATACTCGGGGGCGATGCTCGAGGTGGCGCTCGTTGGGACGGGGGGGATGCTGCCTTTGCCGCAGCGGTGGTTGGCCAGTGCGCTCGTGCGGGCTGGGGGTCACCTCGTGCTCTTTGATTGTGGGGAGGGGACCCAGATCAGCTTGCGGAGCCTCGGGTGGGGCATCAAGGCTATCGACTTGATCCTCATCAGTCACGTGCACGCGGATCACGTGGCGGGGTTGCCGGGGCTGCTGCTGACGCTGGGCAATTCGGGGCGGACCGAGGCGGTTGATATTGTGGGTCCACCTGGAGTCATCGACGTGGTCACGGGACTCCGGGTGGTAGCCCCGTATGTACCGTTCGAGGTCCGCTGTCGGGAACTGGACTCCGGGGCGAGCTTTGTGCAGGGTGATCTGCGTGTGCGCTGCGTGGCGGGCGAACACGCGGTGGCGTGTCTGGCGTATCGCATCGACCTGGCGCGCGCGCCGCGATTCCGTCCGGAGGTGGCGCGAGCATTGGGGGTGCCGGTTGCGGACTGGCGGCGACTCCAGCGCGGGGAAAGCGTCGGCGGGGTTCGGCCGGAGGACGTGCTGGGTCCGCCGCGGGCTGGACTCTCGGTTGCACTGGTGACTGATACGCGGCCTACGTCTGCTGTCAAGGAGCTTGTTGCTGGGGCGGACTTGCTAGTGTGCGAAGCGACCTTTGGCGACGACGCGGATCAGCCGCGGGCGGTGGAGCGGGGGCATATGACGTTTCGGGAGGCGGCGGAGCTGGCTTTACTGGCCGGCGTTGGCCGGCTGGTGCTGACGCATTTCAGTCCGTCGGTCGGTCGACCGGAGGATTTTTTTGCGAATGCGGTGGAGGTGTTTGGCAACACAACTGTCGGGTGGGATCATTGGTCGGTCGCGTTGCGGTTTCCGCGGGAGTCGCCCACCAGTGTGGGGAGGGACGTGGCCGAGTGACGGCCGTAATGTCACTCGACCACCCACTAATGCACTAACCAGTCAGTAACACATCATCGTTCTGAGAATACGAATAAACGAAGTGATGGAACGGGCTCAGGTATTCAGGACCGCTTGCTCCGCCAGGGCGATCGGCAGGCCGCCGCTCGAGGCCAGCGTGTCGTGGAACTCGCGCAACGTGCCTTTGTCGGCCTGCAGGTAGCGCTCGCGGATGCGCACGATCTCCAGACAGCCCGTCAGGTAGGACGCCGCCTGCGTGGGCCATGCGCAGTAGCGGACCACTTCGGCTCGGGCGGTCGGCTCCGGCAGATTGGCGCGCGTACGCATGAAGTCGACCGCTTCCTCGAACGTCATGTCGCCAATGTGCAGACTGGTGTCGACGATG
The DNA here is from genome assembly GCA_019242065.1 of Chloroflexota bacterium. Next base: position 2,494 of record JAFAWJ010000841.1, on the reverse strand, counting down.
ATGCGCGCGGCGCGGAACAGTGTTGCTTCGTAGTGAGCCATCTCCTGACGCGGATCGGTGAAAAAGCCCTGTTCGCGCATCAGCTGTTCGGCGTACAGACCCCAGCCTTCGGTGAAGTAGGAGGTACGGAACGTGCGGCGAACGTGGCTCGCATGGCTCTTGGCCATCACCAGCTGCCAGTGATGACCCGGATACGCCTCGTGGACGGCAACGGTCGGAATAGCGGCATAACTGTTGTTTTCCAGTCGCTGCTGGATTTCCAGGTCGGACGCACCATCCGGTGGATACGGCACAAAGAAATGCCCGCGCATCGCGGTCGAAAATGGTGGCGGACTGTTGTAGGAGGCAACCGCGGTCACCGGTCGCTGGAACAGCGGCGACGGCTCGACACTGCACGTCTCACCCTCCGGCAGCGTGACCAGCGCCTTGTCGACCAGGAACTGACGGGCGCGCGCGGTCCAGTCGGTGTATGTCTGGAGCATCGCCTCGGGCGTCGTCGGATGATCGACGTTCAGCTGCTCCAGGGCCCTCGGCCAGTCGTCGGTGTGGTCGATCGTCTGCGCGCACCGGCGGAGCGTCTCGGCAAGACGGTCGTATTCGCGCCGGCCGCGTTCACGCAAGGAACCGGCGTCGTCCGCGAGCAGCTCCTTTTCGCGCAGCAAACGCGAGTAGCGCTCATCGCCGATGGCATACGCTCCAGTGGCTTTGGGCAGGATTGACGACTCCAGGAAATCCGCGTACACCTCCATACCACCGGCGGCGATTCCGCCCCAATCGGCGAGCTCGCCGCGCAGCATTTCGTCCTCAATTTCGCGCGGCAGGATGTCGCTCAGGTAGCGAGCACCGGAGCGCGCCTGGCGGAGCGCGCGCTCGGCGTACAGTCTGGGCGTGAGCTCGGGCTTGAGGTTGCGGCGGCCATCTTCGAGGGCGCGCGGGATGGCCCGCAGGCGGGCGATCGCCGCGCGAACGAGCTCGGACTCGGGCTTCAGGCGATGCAGAAACAGACTGAAAATGCCGCCCAGGCCCGGGCCGAGGTAGGTCTCCGGCTGCCGGCGCCACATCTGCCAATCTTCGAGAATGGCGCGGCCGCGCAGCGTGGAGCGGATCAGATCCCGATCGATGCGCTCGTCGGACGTGGCGCAGGCGGAGTCCGCAAGGTGGTCGAATTTCTCGAGCCAGCTGGCCGACCGGCGGGCACGGTCGTCGAAGGCGGCCTCGGACAGATCATCCAGGCGGTCGTCGTAGCCGTCGACGCCGAGCTGGGTGGCCAGCACGGGGGAGTCCAGGAAGGTCTCGTCGAGAAATGACCGCGCGAGGGCGCCGAATTCGGACATACGGGAGTACATGGTACCGGCGCAACCGCGCCCGACCGAGAAGGTGAGCGTGCGATTACTCGATGGCGGCCAGCGGGTCCGAACCACGGTGAATTCCTCGAGCGCGCAGACAGTCAAACGCCACAGACGACAAAAGCCGCGGGCAACAAAAAAGGAGGCGTCCGATGCAAAATCTCGGAACGCCTCCTACTCAGTCTTGCGAACTGGAGTTATGACTTCATGCGACGCACTTCACCAACGTGCCGCGCCTTCCCGGCTCCTGAGATCGACCCCGGGCGCCTCCTGCGGCGACTCCGACGGGCCCTGAGCTCACGTCTGCGCGTCGCTGCTGACCCCTGATCGGCCACGTTCGCCGACGGGGTCGCTAGCCATCAACCTGCCATCGACAGAAGGTGACGTGTGGCTTGCGGAATACTCGAAGCATCGGCACCTCCTTTGAATGCCCGAGGGTGATACTTCACACGCTAACACCAGGACGCGCGCCCGGCAAGGCGTTTTTGCCTAATATTGTGTACAAGTTTGCGACCTGTCCGAATGGGTCTGACGGATGCCTATTTACGAGTATCGATGCGCTGATTGTCGGCGACGCGTGAGCGTGTATTTCCAAACGTTTTCGGCGGCCAGCACAGGGACGCCGACCTGCGAGCATTGCGGCTCGCGCAACCTGGTGCGCCTGGTTTCGCGCGTCTTCCAGCTCAAGAGCGAAGATGCCCAGCTCGAGGACATGACCGACCCCTCCAGCTTTGGCGATCTCGACGAGAACGATCCCAAGAGTGTGGCGCGCTGGGCGCGCAAACTCGGCCAGCAGATGGGCGAGGACCTGGGTGACGACTGGGGAGAGATGGTGGACCGCCTCGAGGCCGGCGAGGATCTCGGAGAAGAGGGCGGTGCCGAAGGCGGCGGAGCGTCCGACCTGGACGAGGTCGGCTCCGACACCTCAGATCTCTAAGAGCGCCGTGCGAAACGCCGCCAGCAGCGCGTGGGCGTGCAGCGGGTCCATCCCAATTTCGGCGGCGGCCTGGTCGACAGGCTTGCCGCGCGCGTAGTGGCGAATCGCCAGCTCCCACAACGGCGCGCGATCGCTGCCGGGTAAGGCACGCACCGCGGCGGGCAGGCGCTCTGCCTGAACGCTGCCGCCCAGTGCTTGAACGACGCCAGGC
>JAFAWJ010000810.1 GCA_019242065.1 Chloroflexota bacterium | reverse complement strand
GCGCCGCCTCGCGGGCTTGATCGGCTGAGCAGAAGCCTTCGTCGGTGAGCTCAGTGAGGGCCCGCGCGAGCGCGTCCTTGTAGCGCTTGGCGGCGATCCACACGGCTTCGGGCAGCGAGCCGTCGCCGCCGTACAGGATCTTGGCGTACGGGCAGGCTTCGAGCGCCTCCATGATGCGCTGGCGGACGTTGGGCATCCCGAAGAGGGCGCCCTCGGAAACGTCGAGGTACACGTTCGGCAGGATGGCGGCCATCGCGGCGGCTTCGCCGACCCACGGCCAGCCGGCATGGATGAGCACCACGCGGTTGGCGCGGAAGCGCGGCGCGTGGAGCAACGGGTACAGGCGGGCGGGGTTGGCGCGCTCGTAGACGATGTCCGGATCGCCGACGGCAGTATGGATGTGGATCCAGACGCCGCGCTCGCGGGCCACGTCCAGTGTGTGGCACAGCAGAAAGTCGCGGAAGACTTTTTGCTCGCGAAGTGGCGCATCGCGGTGGGCTTCGAAGTCTGCGCGGGCCGCTGATTCTGAGACGGGTTCGACGTCGAGTCCGCTGCGATAGGCGATGACCGACTTGAAGGCGATGGCGCCTTCGCGGATCGCCACGTCGAGGGCGGACTGGTAGCCACGGAAGAAGGCGTGCCAGTCGTCCGCGGCCGGCAGCAGGTCGCGGATGAGGTTGTCGGAGCGGGCGACGCGGCGCAGGCGAACGGGGGCGATGGCGCCGAGCTCGTCGAGGGTGATGCGCGGCGTGGCGCCGCCTTCGTCGACGCACAGGGTGTCGAGGCCGACGTCGTCGAAGAGTTTCTTCGTCCACTGCGCGTAATTGGCGGCGGACTGGGTGTTGCGCGCTTGCGTAACCGCGGACCAATTGTCCTCGACGTTCAGGAGTCTGGCCAGGTGAACGAGCAGGTAGTGGGCGCCCAGGTTCGTCTCGCGCAGGAGTTTGAGTGACGGTGCGAGTTGCTCGGATGGCAAGAAGGGCTCGCGGACGCTGGTGATCACGCCGTCGGAAAAGGCCACCGAGCCGGCGAGCTGGTCGGGGTCGAGCTGGCTGGTGGTTGGGCGCCACGGGTGGACGTGGTTATCGACGACGGTGATGTCGGACAAGTCGAGCACGTTGCGGTGACTGGGGGAACTCAGGCGACGCCCTCGGCGGCTTCGGCCAGGGCGGCCCAGCGGGCGGTCAGCGAGTCGACCTCGGCTTGCAGCGCGGCGTGGTCGCGGCCCAGGCTGGCCAGGTCGCCGGGGTAGCTGGCGGGGTCGCTCAGCGTGGCTTCGATGGATTTCAGGCGCTCTTCGGCGGAGGTGACGGCGCGCTCGGCGTCGCGCAGCTCGGCGGCCAGACGGCGGCGCGCGGCCGGATCAGCCTCGCGAGCCGCGGACTGGGCAGCGTCACCGACCGGGATGATTTCAACTGTCGGCGAACCGCCAGCCTTCGGCGTCGGTGTCGAAAGAACCGCGGCCGACTGCGCGACGCCGTTGGCTTTCGCGCGCTGGTAGTCGGCGTACGTGCCGACGTACACGTGGATACCCCCGTCGGCGACCTCGATCACCTGGGTGGCCAGCCGATTGACCAGGTAGCGGTCATGCGTCGCGAAGATCAGCGTGCCCGTAAAGGCCGTCAGCGTATCTTCGAGACGCTCGCGCGTGGCGATGTCGAGATGATTGGTCGGCTCGTCCAGCAGCAACAGGTTGTTCGGTCGCAGTAGCAACTTGGCCAGCGCCACGCGGCTGCGCTCGCCGCCTGAGAGCGTCGCCACCGACTTGAACTGTTCGTCGCCGCGGAACAGAAAGCGACCCAGCAGATCGCGCACGGCCTGGATGTCCCAGCTTGCGGGCGCCGCCTGATACACCTCGTCGAAGGCGGTGTTGGCGGGATCCAGGTGCTCGGCCTGGTCCTGGGCGAAATAGGCGGGCCGTACACCGACGCCGAGCGCCGCCGAGCCACGCGTCGGTCGATCCTTGCCAGCGAGCAGCCGCAGCAGCGTGGACTTGCCGGCGCCGTTGGGTCCGATGAGCGCCACCCGTTCGCCGCGCTCGATGACCAGGTTGATGTCCTGCAGGACCAGGCGCTCGCCATAGGCACGGTTGACGTGCGCTAGCGTCACCACCTCGCGACCACTTGGCGGGCAGGCCGGAAACGTGAATTTCACGACCCGGTCGGGTCGCGCCACGGTGACGCGCTCGGCTTCCAGCCGCGCGAGCATCTTTTCGCGGCTCTTGGCCATCGTCGCCCGATTGCCTTCCTTGTAGCGGCGGATGTAGGCCTCGACCCGTTCGATTTCTTCTTGCTGGCGCTGGGCGATGTCCTGCTGCGCTTCGTCACGGCGCGCACGCTCGATGCGGTACGCCGAATAGTTGCCGGCCGGGAAGGCCTCGATGCGTCCCTCACGCAGCTCGAAGACGCGCTGGATGACCGCGTCGAGGAAGTACCGATCGTGGCTGACGATCAGCAGGGTGGCGCGGCTGGCTTTGACGTAGTCCTCGAGCCACTCGGTGGCCGCCAGATCGAGGTGGTTGGTGGGTTCGTCGAGCAACAGGATGTCCGGGCGACCCAGCAGCATGCGGGCAAGGGCAATCCGCATCTGCCAGCCACCGGAGAACTCCTGGGTCTGCCGGGTTCGATCGGCATCCGAGAAGCCGAGTCCGGACAAGACGCGGCCGATCTCGGCTTCGATAGCGTAGCCGCCGCGCCGTTCGAACTGTTCGTGGAGCTCTGCCTGCTCGTGGACGAGCGCTTCCAGGCGATCGGCGTCCGCCGACGAGATGTCATGTTCGAGGGAGCGCATGCGGTCTTCGATGGCGAGCAGGTCACTGACAGCCGATAGCACCTCGTCGTGCAGGGAGCGGCCGGGCTGAACGCCGGCGTCCTGGGCGAGATAGCCGACGACCAGTCCGGACGGGACCAGGACCCGGCCCGCGTCGGAGTCTTCCAGTCCGGCGACGATCTTGAGCAGCGTCGACTTGCCGGCGCCGTTGGGCGCGACCAGGGCGGCGCGTTCGCCCGGCTTGAGCGACAGCGAGGCATCGTCCAGGACACGCTGGCCGCCGTAGTCTTTCCGCAGGTGTTCGATACGCAACATGAGCCGGCTGGCGACATACTAACGGCGGGTTGCCGCACGCGGCATCTCACTCTGCCTGGTCTGGTGTGGAGCTTGCCCAACACGCTTCTCGGAATCGGGTTCGCGCTGCTGTCGCTGTCCGTCCCACGGCCGCGAAACGGTCTGATCGTGGCACAGTCGAATCGCGGACTCGCGCATGTGTTTTTGACGCGGCGCGGCTTTGGCGCGATCACGTTCGGACGGGTGGTGATCAGCGCGGTACCGCTCAGCGACAGGCTGCTGATGCACGAGAGCCACCACACGCGTCAGTACGAGGTACTTGGCGTGTTCTTTCTGCCGATCTACCTGTTCCTGCATGCCCGCCGTGGGTATCTGGGCAACCCGCTGGAACAGGAGGCCGAGGCGTGCGCGGTGCGCGCGTGTCGCCCATGACGGTCGTCGTTCGCGAAGTCACCAACCCCGACGATCCGGCGATCGAGGGCTTTGGCGCGATGCAGGACGCGGCCTATTTCGCACCCGAGACGCTGATTCCGGCGCGCTACATCCCGCAACTGCTGGCCGCTGAGTCGGGCGCGCGACGCAATTTTCTCCTGGTCGCCGAGATCGACAAGCACGTGGTTGGCGGCGCGCTGTTCCACTACCTAGCCGAAGCGGGCAGTGGATTTTCGAGCTTCCTTGGCGTCGATCGTGACGCGCGGCGGCAAGGCATCGCGCGACAGCTGCACGAAGAGCGCTTTCGGATCCTGGATCAGGCTGCCGGCGGGCAGGTGCCCGGCGTCTTCATCGACGTGGTCAATCCGCGGCGACTGTCGGCGGAGGAGATGGAGCGCGAGCGACGGGTCGGGTCGGACCCGTGGGGTCGACGGCGCGCCTTCGAACGCCTCGGCTTCCGACAGGTCGACATTCGCTATGAGCAACCTGTCGGAGGTCCGGGCGGCGGCCCAGTGACGATTCTGGATCTGTTGTACTGCCCGCACTCGCCAGCGGACAGTGTGCCGACGCAGCTCGTGGTGGCCACTATGCGCGCGTACTGGTCGCCCTGGTTGGGCGACTCAGCCGCCCGGCACGCGCGCGAGCTCGAAGCCCGCGCGCACGGGGCGTCGCAGCTGGCGCTGCTGTCTCCCGTGCCGCCCCCGAGCGATCCGCCATACTAACCGTGATCTGAGAGAAATGCTCGCGCGCCTCCGCTTTATCCCGCAGGATGATCGGTTCTACGACCTCTTCAATCGCGGCGCCGAAAACATCCTCGAAGGCGCGCGTCTGCTGCACGACCTCCTCCACAACTTCGTCGACGTGGACCGC
>JAFAWJ010000716.1 GCA_019242065.1 Chloroflexota bacterium | reverse complement strand
CGCACGGCGGCGTCATGCTCGAGTTCCACGTCGACGACGCCGATGCCGAGTACGCCCGTCTCCAACACCTGCCGAACGTGACGGTAGACTTTGTCCTCACGCCGACGACCCTCCCCTGGGGCAACCGGTCGATCTACTTTCGCGATCCCGACGGCAACCTGATCAACTTCTTCACTCCACCCGCCGCGTGACGCCCGAATGTGTGCTTGACGCGACGTTTAACTCGGGTCATCGCCGCCGCCGTCAGCCCACTCTCCGGCGGCAACGACGCGACCATGACCGCGGTGAATGGTGTGTACACGTCGATGTGGAACACCTGCAAGACGGTCTCAGGTACACGTCCATCTCCGCGTTCACGGCTCTCAACGATCAGGCGTTTGCCAACTGGGACTTCGGTCACTCGACCCGACTGGTGCACAAAAGAGCAAGGACGCCAACGGCAACATCGTGCTGTACACGGCCGGTGATCTGGTGGCGGTCATGGCGCTCAACGTGGACCTCAAGGTGCTGTCCGCCAACGGCTACTACGATTCGGTGACGCCTTTTTCTCAGACGACGTCGGACCTGCAGAACATGCCACTCCAGGATGCGACGGTCCGCCAGAATTTGACGGTCAGGTATTACCCGTCGGGGCACATGATCTACCTGGACGGCGATTGCCGCACGCGGCTGAAAGCCGACCTGGCGGCGCTTTACGACAGTGCCACGCACAATCAATCCGCCGTCAAGCGCATTCGGGCGCTGCAATCCCGTAAGCTCGCCGAATTGCACCGCGCGCAGTAAGCCGTCCTCCAACTGGACTACACTGCTAGCCGCATGACAACCGAGGGCACCGCTGCCAGGCGACGTTTTCCGAGCCTGAGTCCAGTCGCCCACGTGTGGCGGAGCATCATCTGGCCCACCAGGTTTCTGTAAGCAGCGGGCGTTACGCGTCCTCTTCGACCGTCACGCGCAGGCCGTGCCGCCGCAGTTGCTCCGCAAAGTGCTCGGCACGCTCCTGAGGCGCGGTGGCGACGACGCTGGCCCCGGTGGTGTGGATCTCCCAGGCATGTTCATTGGCCTTGGGTCGGCTCATGCCCGGGATCACCCGGCACAGCGCGTGCTCGACGTCGTCGAACGAATGGCACTGACAGTCCAGCACCACCACCTTGTGCGGCCGCAACTGCCGCACACGTCCGAGCGCCTCGACGTCTATCCCCGTATCCGGCACACTCGGCGCAGCCGCCACGCCGCTGAGTATCGCACCTGACGCCTGGTGAAGGCGATAGGCTCAACGATCGACTCAGTCGAGCGTGGCTCCGGCTGTCGCGTTGACGACGGTTCCGCTCCACATGCGGGCGCTGTCCGACACCAGCAGGACGGCTGCCCGAGCAGTGTCGTTCACGGTCGCGGGTACTTTGAGAAAGGTCGAGTCGGCAAAGCGGGCGATGCCCTGCTCCATGGGGACGTTCGCCGCGGCCACGGTTTCTATGATGGTCCGACTATCGACGTTGGCCAGGGTGCGCAGGCACACGATGCGCACGCCGGCGGGACCCACCTCGATCGCCAGGTTCTCGGTGAGATTTTCGAGCGCTCCGAAGACGGCGCCGATCGCGGTCGCGCCCGGCGTGTGCCCGCGCGCCGGACTGCCCGTCACAAACAGAATCACCCCGCCGTGCTGTCGCAGCATGTGCCGCGCGGCGCCGCGTGCGGTGACGAAATTCGACTTCAACACCGTGTTTGCCGGCAGCATGAACTGGTCGATCGTCAAGTCGACGGCCCGCCGACCGTTGGCGTACTCGCCGATGCGCGGCCCTACCCCGTTGTAGACCACGTCGATTCGGCCCGCCTGTCCCACGACGTCCTCCAGATAGTCGTCGACCGCCGCCTCGTCGAGGGCGTCGACCACCGCGGCGTGCGCCGGACCGCCACAGGACGTGATGTTCGCCGCCAGAGCGTCGACGTTCGCCTGTGTGCGGCCAGAGACAAACACCTCCGCGCCCTCACGAGCGAACTCCCTGGCCACCGCCGCGCCGAGCGAGCCACCCGCGCCAAAGACCACCGCGCGCTTTCCGTGCAATATGGACATGTCATTCCTCCGAAGCTGTGCTTCACCGAGTTGAGACCGCCGCACGCGCCGGAAATGATCGGTCGGTTTTCGATCATTCTGCGCTTGACCGGCAGTCTTACTCTCGAAAGACATCCGTGACCACCGAGCAAGCCGAGCAAGCCGAACTCATCACCGCCCTGGCCGGCGACGCCGACGCCTTCCGCAGCCTCACCGATCGCTACCGCCGCGAGCTGCACGTGCACTGCTACCGACTGCTGGGCTCGTTTCACGACGCGGAGGAAGCCGTGCAAGAGACCATGCTTCGCGCCTGGCGCCACCTGGCGACCTTCAAGGGCCACAGCTCGTTCCGAGCCTGGCTGTATCGGATCGCGACCAACGTTTGCCTCAGCCGCGGACGCGCCCGCGCCCGTCAGGTCGGCCGAGAACTGCTGCCAGCGCTGGCGGAGGAGGTGGCGCATGGCACCGAGCCATCGATCCACCTCACTCCGTACCCGGATGCCCTGCTCGACGAGCTCGAAGCAACCTGGGGCGACCCGGTCGCCGAGTATGACATGCGCGAAAGCGTCCAGCTGGCATTCCTGGCCGTGATCCAGTGGCTGCCGCCGCGCCAGCGAGCGGCGCTCATCCTGCGCGACGTCCTGGGCTGGTCGCTGGGCGACGTCGCCGCCACGCTCGAATCGACGGTGGCCAGCGTCAACAGCGCCCTCAATCGCGCCCGTACGACGATCGAGCAGCAGCGCGCTGCCGGCCGGTTGCAGTCGCGTCGGGTGGCGCCGTCCACCGACGTAGAGGATTCACTCCTGCAGCGCTACGTCAACGCGTTCGAGGCCGCCGACGTCGCCGGGCTTGCGAGCGTGTTGCGGGAAGACGTGGTGTTGAGCATGCCTCCGCTTCCGCTGCGCTATACGGGTCGCGAGGCGGTTGTCGACTTCTACCGCAAGGTGCCGCTGGCCGTGGACGACCAGGTTCGATTTGTCCCTACACGCGCCAACCGGCAGCCCGCGCTGGCGGCGTACCGTCTGGACCCCGCGGCGGGCGTCTACCGACCGCTGGGAATCTGGGTGTTCGTCGCCGATGGCGACCTGATTGGCGAGATCACGGCCTTCGTCGATCCGACGTTGCTCGCCGCCTTCGGCCTGCCAGCCGAGCTTTAAGACCTGTACTATGCGAGCAGGAGCACATCACGATGACCACTGCACAAACACGCGTCCTGGATCGGCCCGCGGCGTCGGCGCCGCGACTACGGCGACCGCTGCATGAAGGCTTCCCCGTCAAAAATGCCGAGGTCTCGTTGAAGTTCTACACCGAGGTCCTTGGCCTGCAGGTCCTGCCACGACCCAACATCGGGCCAGGCTACTGGGTCGGTACGCCCGACAAGCGCGTCGAGTTCCACATCATCGAAACAGACCAGCAGTACATCCCAGGCCCGGACACCGTGCCGACCGCACAGTCCCGACATACCGCGTGGATGGTCGACAGCCTGGCTGAGCTGCGCAGCCACCTGGAGAGCATCGGCGTCGCGTACCGCGAACAGAAGGGACGCGTCGGAGCCGACCAGGTCTTCATCGTCGATCCCGACGGCCACACCTGGGAGTTCCAGGAGCCCTCAGCGCTCTACCCCGAATAACACCACCGCGGCGTCGCGGGTGGGGTTCAGCCAGGAACTGCGGGGCGGCGTCCTGTGCGGCGAGATCACCGTCTCATTCCGCCTCTGGCGCCGGCCGAAGGTAAAAGAAAGCGGCCGTTACCGCGTTGGCGAGGGCCAGATCGAGGTCGACTCCATCGATCTGGTCCCATTTTCTTCGATCGACGCCGAAGATCTGCGGCGCTCGGGCGAAGACGACCTGGAGTCGCTCCGCACACGCGCGGCGCACGCCGGTCCCATTTTCGACGACACGCTCCTCTACCGGATCGAGTTCCACGTCGTCGACTAACTAACCATCGGTCCCAGACTGCGCTGACCCGGGCTGACACTGTCTAAAGAAGAGAGGCCACGCATCTATGCAATTTGGCGTCGCACTTCCTCACTTCGGCCGCCTCGCTTCGCGTGAAGCCGTGCTCACGCTCGGCCGCGAAGCGGAAACCCTCGGGTTCGACTCCATCTGGACCACCGACCACGTGCTGATGGCCGCCGACCAGCCCGAACCCTACGGCAGCATTCTGGAAGCCTCCATGACGCTCGCCTACCTGGCGGCAGTCACCGAACGAGTGCGGCTCGGCACATCGGTAATCGTGCTGCCCCAGCGCGAGCCAGTCCTCGTCGCCAAACAGGCCGCCACACTCGACGTACTTAGCAACGGGCGTTTGACCCTGGGTGTCGGGGCCGGCTGGAACGAGCGGGAATTCGGTTTTCTCGGCGCCAATTTTCGCAATCGCGGCCGCCGGTTTGACGAGTACATCCAGGCCATGCGGACCCTGTGGTCAGCGCCTGATCCGCACTTCGACGGCCAGTTCGTCCATTTCAACAATGTCAGCTTCCAGCCGCGGCCAGTCCAGCCAGGTGGCCCGCCGATCTGGCTGGGCGGCGGCAGCGAAGCCGCCCTGCGACGCGCAGCGACGCTGTGCGACGGCTGGCACGCGACGGGCGCCACCGTCGACGAATTTGCCACCGGCATGCGGACCATCCGCGCACTCGCCACCGACCGCAAGGTCGTGGGCTCGGTCCGCATGCGGGCAACGGTCGGTGGCACCCTGCCGGAGCAGCGGAGTGCCCGAGGTGCCGCTCAGGCGCAACTATCGGGCTCGCGCGAGGAAGTTGTCGACCGAATCCAGGCCTACGCGGCGGCCGGCGCGGACGAGCTGGTGCTGTCCTTCGGCGCGGCGAACGTCAACGCCAACCTCGCCGACATGCGCCACTTCGCCGAGCAGGTCAGCAGCCGTATGTAGTCCTGACCCACTACGCGTCTGTGACTTCTTCGAGGAGCCCCAGGCTGGCCGTATAGCCGTGCAGAAACGTCGTGCCGCCTACCGGCCCGATCTCTCCATTGCAGAACAGGCCAGCCAGCGGCACGGGACCAAGCACCTCGCGCACGGTCCGCGCGTCGTGGTCTGGCGTCCCGAACAACCCGGCACCGCGCCCGTTGCATGCGAACAGCAGCGCGGCGGTGGATGCGCCATCCGAGAGCGGCCGCAGCATCTGGCGCAGCTCCTGGTCCGCGGCCCGCGCATCCAGGATCTGGAACTGTAGTGTCTGCCCGACGCGAGGCTCGCCCGCGACGGCGATCGCTCCACTTCGCGGATCCGCGCCCATCAGGTTGCGGATCAGAAAGTCGCCACGCTTGAATTCGTCGCGGTACTCGTTCATCGCCAGCCCCACGCGCAGGCTGGTATTCACGTGCTCGCGCCGTTCAGGATCGAGCTCATTGACGGTCTCCGACAGGACTTCATAGGCCGGCCGGCCGCCGATGCCGCGCACGATGTGGCGGTCGGCGTCGGTGACGGTCCACGGCTCGCCGATCGGCTCACACCCCTGCGACACGAGAGGCCGCAGCCTGAGGCTGCCACCTACCCCGATGACGACCGCGCCATCCTGAGCCGCGACGTCCTGGTGGAACACCCACGTCGAGCGGACGGCCGGGCTGCCGGTGGCCAGTCCACCGATAATGGGCGCTTCGGCGTACTCATGTTCGAGGGTCTCGATCAGCGTCCCGACGTCCGTGGTGAACGGGTCGGCGAGCACCACCACGCCGCGGCATTGCTCCGCGGGCATGCCGGCCAGGTTGGCGTCATGCACGTCGTCGGCGGTCACGTACCGCACGTTGAGGAGTCCACCCGGCGGGAGTGTGAGCGCCAGCGCGGCAATACCGGGCTCCGTCTCCAGCTCGCGCTCGCCGGCGATGACGGCTGAGGCGCTGCAGCCCACGAGCTCGGTGGTTCGACTGTCCTCCAGTGCGGCGCCCAAGAGCTCGGGGTAGTCGCCGGCGTAGGCGGCGCTGGCAAACATGAGCAGCAGATCCGGAGCCTCGCCGTGGAGCGGCTTCAACGCGCCGCCGAGCGCGGATGCCAGCGCGGCCCGCCAGTCACTTCCCGTTCCGAGGCCGCCGCCCGCGCACATGCTCATGCGGTGGATGCTACACGCCAGGCTCCGAGAAAACTATGAAGGGAGACGGATCTCACACGGCGCGGTGATCACCTGGCACGACACTCCCGCATGGCGGTTGTCGTCGCGAGCCTGCCGGCTGGCGGAGTCCACGCTGGCCGCGCAAAACATTACCGCCTTCAACGCCAATCGCGACCCGAATGCGGCTGGATTCCAGTGCGTCGTCCCCGACTCGCTGGTCGACAAAAATGCACCCGAATGATCAACCTGGCTTCATCCAGGCGCAGGGTATCCA
>JAFAWJ010000597.1 GCA_019242065.1 Chloroflexota bacterium | reverse complement strand
TACGGCTGGATCCAGACGCCGACCTTCGAGGAGACGGGCGTTTTTCAGCGCGGCGTTGGTGCGACGACGGACATCGTCGAGAAGGAGATGTACACCTTCCTCGACAAGGGCGGCGACAGCATGACCCTGCGCCCCGAAGCCACGGCGGGCATCATGCGCGCCTACCTGCAGCGCGGGATGGCCAGTCGCCCGCAGCCCGTCAAGCTGTTCATGGTGCTGAACACCTTTCGGTATGACAAGCCGCAGAAGGGCCGCTTCCGCGAGTTCCACCAGATCGACTTCGAGGCCATCGGCGAAACCGACCCCGCCGTCGACGCCGAGCTGGTCGCGCTGCAGTGGCGACTGTACGCCGAGCTCGGCCTGCGCAACCTGAGTCTGCAGGTCAACAGCATCGGCGACCACAACTGTCGGCCGGCGTATATCGCCGCGTTGGCCGAGTACTTCAGGCAGCATCTGGATGGTCTGTGCGAGGAGTGCCAGCGGCGCCTGGAGACCAATCCGCTGCGCCTGCTCGACGAGAAGCGGCCGCAGTGCCAGGCGGTCCTCGAGGACGCGCCGAAGAGCGCCGATCACCTGTGCGACGACTGCCGCGTCCACTTCGAGACCTGGCTCTCGTACATCGAAAGCGCGGGCATCCCGTACGCCGTCAACCCGCGCCTGGTGCGCGGCCTCGACTACTACACGCGCTCGGTGTGGGAAGTGTGGCCGCCGGTGGTCGGGGCACAGAGCACGATCGGCGGCGGCGGCCGCTACGACGGCCTGGCCGAGCAGCTTGGTGGCCGTCCGACGCCCGGTGTCGGCTTCGCGAGCGGCGTCGAGCGCATCATCCTGGAGATCAAGGACCAGCAGGTGCCGGTCCCGTCGCAGGCGGCGCCGGACGTGTACGTGGTGTACCAGGCTGAGGGCGGCAAGCTGGCAGCATTTGGTCTGGCCGAGGAGCTGCGCGCGCAGGGGATCTCCGCGGACATGGCCTATGGCGACCGCAAGCTCGGCAAGCAGCTGGGTGCCGCCGATCGGGCGCGAGCGCAGTTCGCGGTGATCCTGGGCGAAGACGAGCTGGCCAGCGGCACGGTCACGCTCAAAAATCTGCGTGCTGCCGCTGATCAGCGTCGCGTCTCGCGCGCCGAGCTCGTTTCACTGTTGAGGCAGGCCGCCGATGCCCCGACTGAGTGATGTCGCGCTGAAGCGGCTCGACGAGGCGCGCGTGCGGTCCGACGAGCTGGCCCGCGAGTTGTCTGACCCGGCCACCTTCGAGGACGCGCGCCGCGCCGCCGAGCTCAGCCGCGAGCACTCTGAGCTCGCGGACATCGCCGCCCGCTATGACCGCTACACGGAGCTGGTTGCCCGTCTCGACGAGGCCGAAGAGATCCTGCGCGACGGCGCCGACGAAGACATGCAGGCCCTCGCGCGCGACGAAGTCGCCGAGGTCGAGCCCCAGGTCTCCGAAGCGGTCGACAGCCTGCAGGAGTTCTTGCGTCCGCGCGATCCCAACGACGTCCGCGACGTGATCCTCGAGATCCGCGGCGCCGAGGGTGGCCAGGAAGCCAACTTGTGGGCGGCCGACCTGATGCGCATGTACATGAAGTACGCCGAGCTCAAAGGCTGGAAGGTCGAGATCTTGAATACCAGCGAGACCGATCTCGGCGGCATCAAAGAGGTCATCTTCGAGCTGCACGGCCGCGGCGCGTACTCACGGCTGAAGTACGAGGGTGGCGGCCATCGCGTCCAGCGCGTGCCCGAGACCGAGGCGCAGGGCCGCATCCACACTTCGGCCGCGACGGTCAGCGTGCTGCCCAAGGCTGAAGAAGTCGACGTCCAGATTCGCGACGAGGACCTGCGAGTGGACGTCTATCGCTCCGGCGGCCACGGCGGCCAGGGCGTCAACACCACCGACTCGGCCGTGCGGCTGACACATTTGCCCACGGGCCTGGTGGTGACCTGCCAGGACGAGCGCTCGCAGTTGAAGAACAAGGCGCGGGCGATGGCCGTACTGCGCTCGCGGCTGTTCGAGATGGAGCTGCGGCGGCAGCAGGAGGAGGTCGGTTCCGCGCGGCGGTCGCAGGTGGGCTCGGGGGAGCGCGGGTCGAAGATTCGCACGTACAACTTCCGCGAGAACCGCGTGACCGACCACCGCATTGGATTGACGCTCTACAACCTGGATCGGGTGCTGGAGGGTCAGCTCGATCCGCTGATCGACGCGCTGGCCGAGGCCGACGCAGCGGACGAGGGGTGATTTGGATTTTGGGTGCACCCCGCGCCCTGCGGCCCCCGCCGCCGTTCGCTGCGCTCACTCCCGCGGCGACCCCCCGCGTACGTGCTGTCCGCGACTGGAGGCTTCAGCTTTTCGCCAGATTGTGACTATACAGGTGAACTTGGCGAGCGCCAGCGGCTAACGACAATGTGTTGAGACAGCGAGGGGAGGTCGTGGCCCAGGCGGCGCGGCGGCTTACGGGGGCAGGGTCGCCGAGCGGCCGGCTGGAGGCTGAGCTTTTGCTGGGCCACGTCCTGGGTGTCTCGCGTGTTGAGCTGCTCACCCATCCTGAGCTGCCTGTCAACTGCGAGGCCGAGCGGCAATTCCAGCGTCTGCTGGCACGCCGAGAGGCGGCCGAGCCTGTGGCCTACCTCCTTGGCGAGCGCGAGTTTTATGGGCACGTCTTTCAGTGCGACCGTCGGGCGCTGATTCCACGGCCCGAGACTGAGCTGCTGGTCGACATCGGCCGAGCCGCCGTCGAGCGCTGGCGGGCCAATGGGGTCGAGCCGCACGTCGTCGACGTGGGGACTGGCTGCGGCGCTATCGGCATCTCGGTGGCGGCCGAGTGCCGCATCCAGATACTTGGCACCGACGTGTCACTGGAGGCACTGAGCCTGGCGCGCGACAACGCCCTGCGGCTGGGTGCTGGCCTGCGGCTGGTCAACGCCGACCTGCTGCGTGGGCTGCGAGGCCCGCTGCACGTGGTGCTGGCGAATTTGCCGTATGTGCCGTCGGCTCGGGTGCTGCCCGCCGACGTGCGCGAGTACGAGCCGCACGTGGCGATCTTCGGCGGCCCGCGGGGGACAGAGTTGATCGAACGCCTGCTCACGGAGGCGGCGCCGCTGCTGGCCGCGGGTGGCGAGATTGCGGTCGAGCTCGACGAGGAGGAGCAAGCCACTCCGATTGCCGACCTTGCCCGTCGCTGGTATCCCTCAGCGGCGGTGCAAATCTGCCAGGACGCGGGTGGCTACGACCGCGTCGTCCACATCACGACCTGAGACGCCCGAGCCCGAGAGTCGAGAACTGACGGTTGTCGTTCGGACGACCTATCACACTGGGCCGCCAGTCGCGGACAGTACCTACGCG
>JAFAWJ010000407.1 GCA_019242065.1 Chloroflexota bacterium | reverse complement strand
ATCAGCGGCTGGAGATCGCGGGCGCTGAGCAGCAGCATGGCTAACGGTACGTCATCGTCCTGGAACCGCTGGCCCGGCCGTGACCTGCAGCCCGAGAGCGCCGGTATGGAAACCTTGCATGCGCGGCAGCGCATCGAGACTGCCCCGGAGGTTTACCGGACTATCCCTAATCATGGCAAGCCCGGTTTCAAGTGACCCACTAGACATACTGGAGCATCGCGTCCCAGTGCTCGTCGCGGCTGCCGCCCAACTCTGTAGCAGCGGCCACGCGCAACACACATTGCCGCAACATCGCTCCAAGCGACCTGTCACGTTCGAAGAGCTACTGGCTGGCTCGGCAGAGAGGTCCATCTCGGTGAGCCGCTGACTGGGACCATACGTACCCCAGAGAATGGCATTCCGAATCGCTTGATAGATCGCGTGTCGGCGGCACGTCTCGGGCCGGCGATCTGGCTCAGCCTGCGCGACCTCGGACAACAGTTCCCCGACTCCCTTGCGGCCACGCGGACCGACGGGACTTTGCATAATCGTCTCTCGATGACACTCGGGTGGCGAGATGTCGGGACGCGGCGCCTAGAGCGCGACTCAACGAGCCGCGCGTGGCTTGCGGGAACGATGCCTATCAGTAGTTGTCGTCGATGCAGAGGTGGCCGATCTGGGTCTCGGTACCGTTCGCGTTGAGACGGAATGTGTTGGCGCAGTAGTACTGGTTGTCCGGGAGGCGTCTGTTGAGCGACGCGGTGATCGTCTGTCCCGGATAGACGGTCTTGTAGTACGTGCAGCTGGCGTACTGGTCGTTTATCGAGCCCACGCATTCGCGCAGCGTTCGCGCTTCGTGCAGCACGGTCGCGGTCGCGATCGCGCCATTGGGGTAGTAGGCATTGATGCAGGTCCGCGTGTTGCCCGCGGAAGAGCCGGTCGTGCAATCCTGATGGGCCAGGGCCGAAGGAACACCCACGCCCAAGAGCACGGCACCCAGCCCGACGGCCGATACGCCGGCGGCCACAAGCCGCCTCACCCTCGCGGTCCTACGTCTCACTCGTACAAGCACGTTTGTGTTCCTCCATTTTGCTGGCGAGGCGTGCCACGCCAATCGTCGCCTCTGCTGATGATAAGCAGAGAAGACGCCTGGGCACTCACAGCATGCGGCGCGGGCGACCGACCGCAACACAGGCGTAACGCTCGTGGCGGGCCCCACGATGCTCCACCGTGCAACGGATGGGTCGGCGTCACGCTCTGTACATTGCAGTCCCTACCTGCGTCGCCAGCTCCAATGCGCCTTGCCGGTGCCGGTGCGCGCCACCACGGGCAGGCGCCATCGCTCCCTGCGTGTAACGTGGCTGGATGGCACTCCACAGCCCAGGCACGCGCGTCGTCGCAGTGGGCGGAGCCGTACTCGTTCGGCGGAAGAGACCACTCACGCTGATAACAGCGATATGCCAGCGAACAGAAGTCCAAACGAGTTGGCCTTCGCTGCTTGACCGGTGCACGCCCGGACAACGTCGCTCAGCGCACAGTCCCCACTCCAAAAAGCGGTGGACGGGCCATGGCGAGCCGTCCATGAGGTCCCGGAGCGTCTCGAGGCAGAGGTCCGCACGATCTGTGAGCACGGTCTTGCGGACTCGCTGCTGTTCGCCCATAAAGTCAGCCACTTCTGCTTGCAGAACGGCATGCCAGTCGCCGCTCGAGGTTCGGCTACCGCCGGTCTGGTCGTGTGGGCGTTCGGGCTGTCGGACCTGTGTCCGCTGGGTTACGACCTGGACGGGCGCATGTTTGTCCACAAAGGCCGACAGGATCTGCCGGATCTGGACCTGGAGGTGCGCTCTCTGGGCGAGCCCCTGGCCGTCAGCTGCGATCTGCTCCTCGCTCTGGCCGATTTCATGCGCCAGGACTCGTGCAGTTGCTGGCCCGCGCCGACACCGCCGAGGACCAGGCGCAGCTGCGCGAAGCGGTCCGCCCGCGCTATGCGGCAGCCGCGACCAGAGTGTCCCAGGAACACACCTGGGCCGAGTCAGCGTTGCCCGCGCTCGACTCACATGACTGCTGCAGTTCCGATGCGAGCTGCAGCTGCGGCACACCGGACACGAAGAGTGTCATCACCAGCGGCCTGTACGCCGTCGACGAGGTCGCCGATCTCCCCTCGGCCGCGGTGCTCGCTTCGTTCGGTTGTGGCAACCCAACCGCGCTGTCGGAGCTCAAGCCCGGCGAGACCGTACAGGACCTGGGCTCCGGTGGCGGCATCGACGTCATCATCTCCAACTGTGTCATCGACCTGAGCTGCGACAAACCACGCGTGCTGCGCGAGGCCTCCCGCGTGCTCAAGCCTGGCGCTCACTGGAACAGGTCGAATTGGCGACTGCCGAGTGGGTGGACTGGTGG
>JAFAWJ010000321.1 GCA_019242065.1 Chloroflexota bacterium | reverse complement strand
CGTTACAGCGTGATCGGCATGTCCCCGCTGATCGACATTACCCTCCGTCAGGCCGCCGGCCTCGAAGACGTGCTCGGAACCGAGTTTCGTGTTGCGGCCGGCATGCGCTTCAGCGAGCCGTCGGTGGAGGCCGCCGTCGCCGACGTCATGGAACGCGGCGCACAACAACTGCTCGGGTTGATCCTGTCGCCACAGTACTCGGCGACGCTCATGGGCGGCTATGACAGTGCCCTCGCATCCGTCGCCAACGACCTGCCCGTCAGAACGGTGCACGCCTGGCACCTGACGCCGGCCTTCGTCGACGTGCTGGCCAGCCGGATTCGAAGCGCTCTGCACAGCTTTCCGGACAATGTGCGGACACAGGTGCCCGTGTTGTTGACTGCCCACAGCCTGCCGCGTCGCGTGGTCGATAAGGAGCCGGACTACGTCGCGCAGCTGCACGCGACTGCCAGTGCCGTGGCGCTCGCCGCCCAGTTACCGTCCGAGCAGTGGACGTTTTGCTATCAGAGCGCGGGGCACACGCCCGAGGAGTGGCTCAAGCCCGACCTCCTGGACGTCCTGCCAGAGCTGGCCGTCGCGGGTCACCGTCAGGCGATCGTCGCGCCGGTGCAATTCCTGGCTGACCATCTCGAGACCCTGTACGACATCGACGTCGCCGGGCGGGAGCAGGCGCTCGGCGCAGGTTTCGAGACGTTGATTCGTGTACAGGCGCCCAACGCGGCGCCCGATTTTCTCCACGCCCTGGCGAGCGTCGTGCGCGCCGAGTTCGCCGCCTGGCATCCTGCCACAGAGCAAGCCGCGTGGGTACGCGCCTAGTTCGACTGGGGACCCGACCCAGCGCCCTGGCTCGCGCCCAGACCGGGCTCGTCGCCGCGGCTCTGGGCGAGGCCGATCCCGACGTCGAGATCGACGTCGTGCCGATCGTCACGGGTGGTGACCGCTCGCAGCCGACCAACCAGCCCGGTCCGGAGTGGGGCAGCGGGGTGTTCGTCAAGGAGCTCGAGGCGGCGCTCCTGCGGGAAGAAGTCGACGCCGCGGTGCACAGCCTCAAGGACGTCCCGCCCGTGGTGACCCCCGGGTTGACGCTGGCAGCCATACCCATCCGAGAAGATCCGCTCGACGCCCTGGTGACCGCCGATGGTCGCGCCCTGGAGGGGCTACCGGCCGGCGCGCGAGTCGGCACCAGCAGCGCGCGGCGCGCAGCCTTTCTTCGCGCGGCGCGCCCCGACCTGCACTTCGTCGCCATCCGCGGCAACGTCGAAACTCGGCTGCGCAAGATGGCCGACGGCCAGTACGACGCCGTCGTCCTCGCCCGCGCGGGATTGAAGCGTCTCGACCTGGACGCGCAGTACGTCGTCCTCGAGCCCGAGCTGCTGCCGCCGGCGCCGGGTCAGGGCGCCCTGGCCATCCAGTGCCGTGCCGACGATCGCGAGCTGATCGCGGTGCTCGAGCAGCTCCACGATCCCGCCACCGGCGCGGCGGTACGCGCCGAGCGGCGACTGATGGTCGATCTCGAGGGTGGCTGCCGTTTGCCGATTGGTGCGCTCGGTCGCCCGCGCACCGATGGACACCTGCACCTGCTGGGCGGTCTGGCGAATGACGACGGGTCGTTGAGCGTCGCGGACCTGCTGGGCGAGCTGGCATCGCCCGAGGAGCTGGCGGATCGACTGGCCGAGCATCTGCGCCAGCCCGGAGCGGGCGAGCAGCGCCGGGTGGTGTACGCATGAAGCCGACGGTGGTGCTGAACACTCGGCCCCGCGAGCAGTCAGGCGAGCTGTCGAAGCTGTTGCACGCCGCGGGCTTCGAGGTGGTCGAGGCACCGGCCATCGCCATCGTGCCCGCATGGGACGCGGCCGTGCTTGAACAAATCCGCGGCGACCTGGCCCGGGGTGTGTTCGACTGGGTGGTGCTGCCGAGCCAGAACGCCGGCCGCGGTCTCGAAACTGAGCTACGTCGAGGCGCGGCTCGAGTCCTGTGCGGCACGGCCACTGCGCGTGGCCTCGACGTGCCGGCCGGCCAGCAGCTGGAGCGCTTCAGCGCCGCCGCGGCCCTCGACCTGCTGCGAACCCTGGTTAGCCCGGGCCAGCACGTCCTGGTGCCGCGCGCCGCCGAAGGTCGCGAGGAGCTCGTCGACGGTCTACGCGAGCTGCACGTGACCGTGGTTGCGCCAGTCGCGTACACGACGGTGGGCGTCGAGGCCGCGGCCGACCGACTTCGTCACGGCGATATCGACGTGCTCACCGTCTGTAGCCCGTCAGCAGTGAGCACGACCGCCTCGGCCGTGACGGGCGCAACCCGACTCGTGTGTCTCGGTCACACGACCGCCGATGCCGCGCGCGCCCACGGTCTGCGCGTGGACGGCGTCGCGGCCAGGCCGACCATGGCGGCCCTCGTGGATACCGTGGAGTCGTGCGCGGGGGTGCGCGTGTAGATGCCGCGACTGCTGATGGTTGGCTTGAGCCATCACACCACGCCCCTGGAGGTGCGCGAGCGTGTCGTCGTCGACGAAGACGCCTGGCGCCAGCATGCGCCGACCGGGTTGAGCACGCTGCTGCTGTCCACCTGCAATCGCCTCGAGGTGTATGCCTGGATCGACGGCCGAACCCAGCGCGCCGCGCGCTCGATCATGCGCAGTCTGGCACGGGCGGCCGGCGTGCCCCTGGTCGAGATCGAGCCCTACCTCGCCTCGCGCAGCGGCCGCGACGCGCTGCTGCACCTGGTGCGCGTCGCCAGCGGTCTGGATTCGCAACTGGTCGGCGAAGAGCAGATTCGCGGCCAGGTGCGCGGGGCGCTGCGGGCGGCCGAAGCCGCGCCTGACCTCTCACCCACTTTGCGCGGCATCTTCCAGCGGGCGATCGAATCAGCCCGCCGTGTGCGCGGCGCGACCCGGCTGGCGCAGGTTCCGTCCATCGCCGCCGCCGGGGTCAACGTGGTCCGTCGCACGCTGCCGGACGGCCTGCGAGGACAATTGACGGTTGTGCTCGGCGCGGGCGTCATGGCGC
>JAFAWJ010000202.1 GCA_019242065.1 Chloroflexota bacterium | reverse complement strand
CCGCTACCCACCACGCCCTCACTCAGATATATAGACGAATACCCGACTCACCTATCTGACTATAGGGGCGCGACAGTGTGTAGTGTGCGACCCGAGCAGCTGCCTGACACACATTTTCCTGATCCACGCCGCGGACCGTCAGGTGCCGCTCGACAACCTGGACGTGGAAGTCACTGCTCAGATGGACCCGCGCGCGAACCAGCCCGGTTTCGAGCACGTCCCGGTCTACCCCCACACCATCAGCTATACGGTGCATGTCACGTCATCGGCAGCTGATGCGCAGCTCGCGGAGCTGCACCAGGCGGTCGAACGCGTGTGTCCGATTCTCAACCTGCTGGTCAATCCGCAAGAGATCACCGGCCGGATCGACCACACGCTGCCCGGGGTCTCCGAAGCACGCCTCGCCGCAGCGGTCGCGTAGTGGCCGCGCCGCGCCAGGTGGCCGAGTGGAGGAAGTGACCTATGGTTAGCGTCGTGAACGGACTGATGCGCGACGCCGCGCCCGCGGCCACATCCAGCGTCGACGCCCCGCGTCGGCTGCGTCTCGGGTTTCTGACCCACCTGCACGTCGGCGCCAATGCCGCCGAGTCGTACCGTGTCGCGCTGGACCTCTTCCAGGCTGCCGAGGACCTCGGGTACGACACGGGCTGGGTTGCCCAGCACCACTTCGAAAACGGCGGAGGCCGCTTGCCGTCGACCCTGACGTTCCTGGCGGCCGCCGCGCAGCGCACCCGTCGACTTGGACTGGGAACGGCGATCATCATCCTGCCACTCGAAGATCCGGTCCGCGTCGCAGAGGACGCGGCGGTGGTGGACACACTCAGCGGTGGTCGGCTGCAGCTGGGTCTCGGCACCGGTGGTGATCCGCTCACGTTCGCGGCATTCGACCGTGATCTGCAGTCGCGTCGCGCCCGATACGCGGACTCCTTTGACATCCTGAGCGCCGCGCTGCGCGGGGATCCGATTCGTGACACTGAGGCACGTCTGTATCCACCGCCCACGACGCTGGCCGCGCGTGTCTGGGAGTCCACGCTCAGCCAGGACGGCGGTGCGCGTATCGGACGCCACGGGAGCGGGCTGCTGCTGGCGCGCACGGCGTTCATGAGCAACGAACCGACCGATCAGAACCAGTTGCCGGTGGCGCACGCGTATGCGCGCGAGCTGACGTCGGGCGCCACTGCGCGCGTGGGACTGTCGCGAGCGGTGTATCCGGCTGCCGACAAACGCAGCGCCGTGGCCGACCTGGACGCGGGTGTTGCGGCCTACGTGGACACGATGATTCGACGTGGATTCTTTCCGTCAGGCTTGAGCCAGGAGGCGTACTACGCGCGCAGCCACATCCACTACGGCCACCCCGAGGAAGTCGTGGCCAGCCTGCGCACGGACGTGTTGCTGCCGCACACGACGGAATTGATCTGTCAGGTACATCCCGGTCATCCGACGCCGGCGCAGATGCTCCGCGCGCTGGAGCGCATCGCGCGCGAGGTCGCGCCCGCCCTAAGCTGGCACCCCGCATGACGGGGCAGCAGACGGTGTGGCACAACGTCGTGCTGGGCCTGCCGGGTCGGCCGGACCTGGAGCGTGCGTTGATCGCCCTGGCGGAAGTCGGCATGGCCCAGCGGGCGCAGGCGTGGCCCAAGACACTCTCGGGTGGTGAAGTCCAGAGGGCATCGCTGGCGCGTGCGCTGGTCCATCGGCCGGATCTGCTGTTGCTCGACGAGCCATTTTGCCGCGCTTGATGCGCGTCATCGTGCTGGCCGACGGCGTGATCGCGCACGAGGTCCAGGTGGATCTGGCGCGTCCACGCGATGTCGGTCATCCGGAGTTCGTGCAGCTCAGGTCACAGTTACTCGCGTGGCTCGGCGTGGCACGCGCGTGAGCTACAGTCCACACTCGCACTGGTGCTCGTTCCGCGTCGAGCGCGACGGGAGCAGCTGATTGTCAGCCCTCATCCGTTGGATCCCGATCCATCGCCGTTACTGGCAAACGTACCGTCTGCGGCGCGCCACGCCTCACGGATTCCGCAGCCGATGGTGCGTCGCGGCTGGCTGGAACGCGGACCTGGTCCCGACGCACGACGCGTGCGGACCGAGCATGGCGACGCGGCGATGTACGGCGGCTCGTACGGTTGGGCCAGTGCGGGCCGCTTCCATCGCGCGCAGAGCCAGCTGCACCGTTTTCTCAACTGCCCCGAGCATCCGCGCTGGATGGCGACTCAATCCATCGGGCCCCTGGCTCGCGGACTTGACACTCGGGCGAGCCACACAATATCGTTGAATAGTCGACCCAGGAAGTCGACTAAGGATGATGGACGTCTCCCCGCCCCTCCACCTCGCGGTAGCCCTCGACGGCACCGGCTGGCATCCGGCCGCCTGGCGCGAGCCCGACGCGCGGCCCGCCGAGCTGCTCGACGGCCCGTACTGGCTCGACCTCGTCCAGGAAGCCCAGCGGGGTCTGCTCGACTTCGTGACCATCGAAGACGGCATGAGCCTGCAATCGGAGGATCGCAACCACCCCGATGCCCGCACCGATCGTGTGCGTGGGCGGCTGGACGCGGTGCTCATCGCCGCGCGCGTGGCGCCCAGGACGCGCGGAATCGGGCTCGTGCCGACGGCCATCGTCACGCACACCGAGCCGTTTCATCTTTCGAAGGCAATCGCCACCCTGGACTACGTCAGCACCGGACGCGCGGGCGTGCGCGTGCAGGTCACCCGTCGTCCCCACGAGGCGGCCCACTTCGGACGCCGTACCTTTCCCGGGGATCCCCAGGACTCGACCGCGCAGCAGGTCATGGTGGATTCCTTCGACGAGGCCGCCGATTACGTGGAAGTCCTTCGGCGACTCTGGGACAGCTGGGAAGACGACGCGGAGATCCGTGACGTCTCGACGGGCCGCTTCATCGATCGCAACAAGTTGCACTACATCGACTTCGAGGGCCGCTGGTTCAAGGTGAAAGGCCCGTCCATCACGCCGCGGCCGCCGCAAGGTCAGCCGGTGGTGACGGCGCTCGGCCATGCCGCGATCCCGTACCGACTGATCGCGCGTTCCGTCGACGTCGGGTACGTGACGCCCCGCGATGCCAGCCATGCGGCCGACATCGTGCGCCAGGTGCGCGCGGAGCAGACCAGCGCCGGACGGGCGAGCGAGACGCTGCACCTCTTCGGCGAGCTCGTGGTGTTTGTCGACGACGATGCGCAGGCGGCCACGCGGCGTCGACAGCGCCTCGACGACCTGGCAGGCAGCGAGTATCGCAGTGACGCGACCATCTTCGCCGGTAGCCCAACGGAACTGGCCGATCTGCTCCTGGAGTGGCAGCAGGCAGGGCTGTCCGGCTTCCGCCTGCGTCCCGCCGCGCTACCTCACGACCTCGTGCAGATCACACGCGGCCTGGTGCCGGCGCTCCAACGGCGTGGTACGTTCCGTACCGAGTACACCTCTTCTTCGCTGCGCGGGCTCCTCGGCCTGCCCCGCCCCGCCAACCGGTACGCCGTCGCCTGAAGGACCCGACTATGCCCAACGCCACCAAGCCGATCCATCTCGCCGCTCACTTTCCCGGAGTCAACAACACCACCGTCTGGAGCGACCCGGCGGCTGGCAGCCACATCCAGTTCGACTCGTTCGCGCACTTCGCGCAGACCGCCGAGCGCGGCAAGATGGATTTTCTGTTTCTGGCCGAAGGGCTGCGCCTGCGCGAGCAGAACGGCTTGATTTACGACCTCGACGTCGTCGGCCGTCCGGACACCTTCACGGTCCTGGCCGCCCTGGCCGCTGTCACCGATCGGCTCGGGTTGGCGGGCACCATCAACTCCACGTTCAACGAGCCGTACGAGGTTGCGCGCCAGTTCGCGAGCCTGGATCATCTGAGCGGCGGTCGGGCAGGCTGGAACGTCGTCACGTCCTGGGACGCGTTTACCGGGGAGAATTTCCGGCGCGGTGGATTTCTGGCCCAGGATCAACGCTACGAACGCGCGCGCACGTTCCTGGAGACCACCTGGGAGCTCTTCGATTCCTGGCGCGGCGACGAGATTGTGGCCGACAAGCAACGTGGCGTCTTCCTGGCTGACCCGCGGCCGGGTGCGTTTGGCCACCACGACGCGTTTTTCGATATCGCCGGGCAGTTCAACGTGCCGCGCAGCCCGCAGGGACGCCCGGTCACATTCCAGGCTGGCGACTCGAACGACGGACGCGAGTTCGCGGCCTCCAGCGCGGACGTGATCTTCAGTCGCCACAGCACCCTGGCCGCCGGCCAGGCCTTCTATGCGGATCTCAAGGGCCGCCTGGCGCGCTACGGCCGCACACACAACCAGTTGCTGATCATGCCCGCGGCGACCTTCGTGCTCGCGGACACCGACGCCCAGGCGACTGAGCTCGCCCGCCACGTGCGGCGCCAGCAGGTCAGCGGCCAGACGGCCATCCGTTTGTTGGAACAGCTGTGGAATCGAGACCTGTCGGCGTACGACCCCGACGGACCGCTGCCGGAGGTCGATCCGGTCATCGGCGAGAACACCATCGCCCGCGGCCGGGCCAGCGTGCGCATGTATCGAGATCCACAGACGACCGCCCGGGACTGGCGGCAACTCGCCGAGGCAAAACACCTGTCCATCCGTGACCTGATCATCGAAGTGACCTCGCGCCAGTCGTTCATCGGCTCCGCGGCGACGATTGCCGAGCAGATCAACCAGTTCGTGCAAAGCGACGCCAGCGATGGCTTCATCCTGGTGCCCTACGTCACGCCGGGCGGGCTGGATGCCTTCGTCGACCAGGTCGTGCCCCTGCTGCAGGAGCGCGGCCTCTTCCGCACTGAGTACGCCGGGGTCACGCTGCGCGACCACCTGGGGCTCGCACCACTCCCGGTCCCCGGTCGACAGCCACAGTTGGCGGGGAGTCCGTCGTGAGATTTCTGACCATCAGCCTGATCGTGCACGCGCCGGACCCGGTAACTGGTGCGCACAAATCCACCTACGATCGCTTTCAGGAGGTCATCTCCAACGCGCTCCTGGCCGAGGAGCTCGGGTTCGACGGCTTTGGTGTCGGCGAGCGGCACGAGTTTCCGTTCATTTCGTCCTCACCGCCAGTCGTCCTCAGCAATCTGGCAGCGCGCACGTCGAAGATTCGCCTGTTCACT
>JAFAWJ010000839.1 GCA_019242065.1 Chloroflexota bacterium | reverse complement strand
ACGAAACTCGGTGCTCAGCGCCGGATCGGCGAAGCGGTGGAGGTGGTCATTCTTGACACTGCCTCGGGTAGGAATGCGGCTCTGTATACGATCTGCTATTCGCATTGGCCTCTGGAGTGGGGATGCGCACACCGACGATTGTGAGCGGCGCTCTGGTCGGCGGTGCCCCGACCCCACATCGGTGCTTGATGCCAGGTGCAGGATCAGCGGGTCGATGGGTAAGGTGCGTCGGCGCTGGCAACACGCGATAGTCCAGCGACTTGTACTCGCTGACCAGGTCGCGCATGTTGAAGGAGGATTAGCAGGGCGTTGATGTAGGCCTGCTGTGGCGTGGAGGGGTCGGTAGAGGTGCGTTACGGCTGAAAAGCGGGCGGACGGCAGGGTTATGAGGTGAGTTGGTGATCGGGAATCTGGTGGCGGGCCGCCGGTTCAGCGGCCGCCGAGCACTCACACCGATGCGGGAGCCGCCACCAGCCGGGCCAGTCGTACGAGGTTGTAGGCGGCACCCGCGAGGTACCCAGCGAAGTCGACCTTCGCCAGGCCGCGGTACCGCGTTTTGCGCAAGCCGCCGATGGTCTTCAGCCAGCCGAAGATTTCCTCTACCTTCATGCGGATCCGATGGCTGATGGCATACCCCACGTGCCGCGTCGTGCGACCGTCAATGGCACTCCGCCGACCAGCCGTGTTCTGAGCGACGTGCGGCGTGATGTGCTTGGCGCGCAGCGTGGCGACCAGGTCCCGCGTGTCGTAGCTGGTATGAAGGTAGCAAGCACATCATGCTGCACGCCCGGGTGGACAACACGAACGGCAGAGGCCACGACGCTCGAAGTGTTGCAGGACGCGTTGTCGGCGAGCTTTGCTGTCAACTACCGGGCGTGGCACGACGTGGTATCGCGAGAACAACACTGATCGCGCTGAGCGCGAGACCGACGGACCAGTCACGTCGGGGCCGGTCGTCAAGAGCTATGGGCTTTGAGCCCGCTGTCGTAACTGACCGCCCACCGACCCACCCGGGTGAGCTACGAGCTCGAAGAGGTAGGTGCCGTCTGGCCCATTGGACTCGCGCTCAGCTGCCACCGAGCGTGCGTCCGTGCCGCCCGCTAGTGGGCGGCTGGTCCGCTGGTCTCCACAGGAGGTAGTGTATGGCCCGCTGGGTTGGTCTGGATTTGCACAAACGCGTGCTCGAGGTGTGCATCGTCAACGATGCCGGTGCGGTCGAAAGCCGTCATCGGGTCACGGTGACGCGCGAACAACTGAAGACGTTCGCACAGGAGCGCCTGCACTCCGACGATCGGGTAGCCGTCGAAGCGACCACCAACACCTGGCCAGTCGTCGAGCTGCTGCGACCGTTCGTGGCCGAAATCGTGGTGTCCAATCCCATGCGCACCGCAGCCATCGCCGAGGCTAAAGTCAAGACGGATAAAGTGGATGCGGCAACGTTAGCCCAGCTGCTGCGTGCGCAGTACTTGCCCGGCGTGTGGCAGCCGGATGCGGCCACAGCTCAGCTCCGTCAACTGACGGGTCGGCGGTCTGCATTGGTGGGGGACGCCACGGCGATCAAGAACCGCATCCATTCCATCTTGCATCAGCGGTTGATTCCCAATCCGTCATGCAAGCTGTTCTCCCAGCAAGGAAAGGAGTGGCTCCAAACGATTCTGCTCGAACTGGAGCCAGACGATCGAGCGGCCATCCAGCGGGACCTGCACTTGCTGGACGAAGTCGAAGCAGGCGTTGCTGAACTGGAGCAACGTATCTTCACCAGCGGTGGGGCCGATCGTCGCTTGAAGCTCCTGATCACCCTGCCGGGGGTTGACGTACTGTGCGCCCAAACACTGCTTGCGGCGCTCGGCGACGTGTCGCGCTTTCCAGACGGTGATCACGCGGCGAGCTACCTGGGGCTGGTGCCGAGTACCAAACAGTCAGCCGCGCACATCTACCACGGTCCGATTACAAAGGCTGGCCGGGGGCATGCGCGTTGGATGCTGGTGGAAGCGGCCCAACATGTTGCCAGTCATCCGGGTCCGCTGGGCGTGTTCTTTCGCCGTATCGCCAGCAAAAAAGGGCGCAACGTGGCGGTCGTCGCCACCGCCCGCAAGTTGGTGGTACTCGCATTCGAACTCCTGCGCCGCCAGGAACCGTACCGCTACGCTTTACCTCGACCAACAGCTAAGAAGCTGAGCCGTCTGCGCATGCGGAGTGGTGGCCCACGCCTCGCGACTGGATGCGCCAAAGGCACGTACGCTACGGCTAAGCTAGCCAACGGCGAACCCTGCCGCACGGTGAAGGCATTGCCGACGATCTACGCCGATGAGCACTTGCCCAGCCTGCCACCACCGCCACACGGTGAGCTTCGCTTCCAGCGACACGCTAAGCTCACCGCCTTCGTCGCCGGCCTGGCCGAGCCGCAGGTACAGCCGATCCGCCGACGTGCTGACAAATCAGCCACGCCAATGAGGGCCGACAAGGCCAAAGCGTGACTTGGAGTCTCAGGACCGCGGTTGACCGGGGGACCGCTCCCCAGCGTGAGAGCCTGCCACAGCCTCGTTCCCCGTCAATGGCGCTGCGCGCCATCCTCCGCTCGCTCTGCTCGCTGCGGCCCAGTTGGGTGACAGGGCCCCTTCGTGGCTGCGGTGACGAGCCGATAGGTGAGCAGCCCCCCTCCCTGTCCTCGCCCGCCGGCCACTGTGCTACGGCTTCGTCAGCACGGCCGTGGCTTGACAACTTCAGAGGTAGCCCTTGTCCAACCCAACCGTCTGGGGATGGAAGCGTCGTTCCCGCAGCCCATCCATCAAGCCTGGCACCACCGCGCATTCCGCCGTGCCGCTCGCCGTGGTGACCAGGAAGTCCACCAACAGACCATGCCGGTTCTCCATCACGGCGTGCCCGAGGTAGCACAGTTTGGCCGTCTGTCCAGCACCTTTCTTGTACAACCGCGCATCTGGATCGGTGCGACTCTGGTGCGTCGCGTTCGAGCGCTGCTCGCCGCGAAAGTCCACCCACCGATTGGCCGGATTGCCCCCAGCATTGCTGCCGCCTTCCTCGTCCGGTGGCTCATCTTTGGAACGGAAGCTCTTCAAGCTGGCCGCCGCTTCGATCAGCGTGCCATCGACCGTGAAGTGCTCATCGCTCAGGAGGTGCAGCCGATCGGCTTGCACGACCACCTCGTCAAAGAACTGACGGCTGACGTGTGCGTCCAGCAGCCGTTGGCGATTCCTGGTGAACGTCGAGTGGTCGAAGCTGGTCTCGACCAGATCCATGTCCAGGAACCACCTGAAGCGCAGGTCATAGTCGAGCGCCTCGCAGAAGGCGCGCTCGCTGCGTACCGAGAACAGGCTCATCAGGAGGCTCGCCTTCAGCAACCGCTCGGGCGGAATCGACGGTCGTCCTTGCCCATCAGCCGCGTACAGCCGATCGAACTCCGGCGACAGCTCGGCCAATGCCGCGTCGGCGAACAGCCTGATCGTCCGCAGCGGATGATTGGCCGGAATGCGGCTCTCTGGATCAATGAACGCCAGCATGCTGGTCTGAGGCTTCGTTCGTCCACGCACGCCTCTACCCTACTCCGCCAGCATCACTACCGGAAGACCCGCCCTTTATCAACGACCTGTTAGGGCGTCCGACCCGTACTGCCTCATGAGAAAAAGACATCCGGGCTCAGGCCCTGCCTCACTGGCAATAACACTCCGGGCTGCGCGCACTGTACCACGACTTGGGTCGAAACGGATGTGACCGGCGGAGAACAGGCTTGGACTCAAGTTTACGCTGACCAATTGGAGTTAGATCTTGGGTTGACCGGTGGAGGGGCACATCGTCGAGGTCGCGGCGTGTGGCGTGCGGTCTAGCCAGGTGACCCGAGAACTGAAAGCCCGTTCAGCTACCCTCGAACCCATTCGGCTCAGGCTCGATCTCGAAGCCGGCTGGGCCTGCATTCGCTGCCATTTGGGACAGATTGGCACTAACATCACGGCGCGCCCGCACCGTGCCTGTTCATATGTGACGCTTCCAAAGGAATGAGGGCACGCCATGATAAGTACTGTGGGTCAAGGTACCGTTACGGGTACTTCGCCAACGTGGTGGAACTGGTGCGGAAACCTCGAGCACCTGCCTCCCACCAACGGCGAGGCTTACTATTTCACACCGACAAGTCTCGACGAGCTGAAAGGCGTCGTCCTGGATGCGGCGCGGAAAGGGCTGCGCGTGCGTACGTCTGGACAGCGGCACGCACAGCCACCCCTAGTCGCCAGCGACAACCGCGGCGCCCCACCAGCGCAGCCCGACTGTTACCTCGTCGACATGTCCTGCTACGTGGACGTGGGCGAAAACGGCATCGAACTCGGGCCCGGCGCTAACCAGGTCACACTGAACCCCGGTATCCGCGAAGACTACCTCGACGCGTTCCTGACCAACCACAACCTGATGCTGCAGACCGTCACAGCAGGCGGTTTCTTCAGCGTGGGTGGCATGACCGCGGTGGATGTTCACGGTGGAACCGTCGACGCACCAATCTTTGCCGAGACGGCGAGCTCGTTCACAATTCTGGGGGCCGACGGACACGTGACCACGGTCGACGCGACGACCCCGCCCGTGAACGGTTGGTCGCAGCTGCAGTTTGCGCGTGTATCTTTTGGCGCTCTCGGCATCGTGACCAGGATCACGCTCAACGTCCTCCCGCGTCCTTACGCGACCACGCTCCAAGGTGGCCATCAGCGATATCTGTACAAAGACAAGCAGGCATTCATTGCTGGCTTCAGTCCGCAATTGACTGGCACCACAAAACATGCGCGCATCGAAACGTTCTACACGCCATATGCCGCGGCGCCAAACGTGCCCTGGGTCGACCAGCCGAACTTCCTCGTGCTGTGGTGGGATGTGGTTGACGATCCCGATCCGAAAACGCGCAACAGCGCTCCGCTTCCCCCAACCGCCTGTGCGCTCGCACAAGCAAGCAAGTGGGGAGCGGCGCTGCTCGGCGGGATCGCAGGTTACGCGGCAGAGTATTTGCGGGCCTCGCAGTACTGGTCAAACGCCTACAATCCCTTGCAGGGCTTCCCGCCCGTGCCGCCCTCGGCGTTCGCCGCCATCGCGCTCGACCAGATCGAGACCCAGACCGACATCGCAAACGCTGCCCACTCGGACCTCTGGCTTGCCGCCGCTTCGCAGGTCATGTTCATGTCGTACTTCATCGAACTGCCCGATCTAAGTACCGCCGGCCTCGGCATGGTCTGGGACGCTCTGGATGCCGTCGCGCGACGCACTATTCAGGACGACGTGTTTCACATTGCGGCTCCGATGGAGTTCCGTTTCGTGAAGGCGGGCGACTCCGCCCTGTCGGGGGCATATGCCACCGACCGAGACGCGTACGTGGTCAATCTGGACCTTATTGGCTTCATTGAACCGACGTCAGCGGCCGACTATTCAGCCCAACTGTTGCAGTTTTTCGCCGACGTCGAGCGCGACTGGGTCGGCATGGGTGGATTTCCCCACAATGGAAAGATGTACGGCTTTTCCGATCCAAACGCGCCGAGCGGCACGCACACAGCTCCTTTCAACCCCAACTTCCTCAAGGCAATCAATAGCCGGCGTTCGGATCGTGTAAAGGCGTTCAATGACTATCGGCAAAGCCGAGATCCAGGTGGCGTTTTCTACAACGACTATGTGCGTCAATTATTGGACGCCTAGCCCACCAGCACGAGCCGACGCGTCAGCGCGACCTGCATGTCGCGTGAACTCGCTGGGAGTCTTGCCGGCGCTGGCCGCAAGTGCCTGCTGCCGGCGCTGGCGCGCGACCCGCACCAACTCAGTCGCGGTGATGTCGATGACGG
>JAFAWJ010000689.1 GCA_019242065.1 Chloroflexota bacterium | reverse complement strand
GCGGCGGGTGCTGGTGTACGCCGATGGCAAGTTGGCGGGCGTGGCGGAGAGCGCGAAAGTGGCCCCAGTCCAGGCTGGCTGACTGACCATCCTCACCGCAGATATCTTGCGCGCTAGATATCTTAGTGACTAAGATATTAAGAAGATGAGGAGTGCGGTCGGCGAGGATCTCGCCCCGGGCGCCGTTCCGGACGACGACGTTTTCCAGGGGGATGGCGGGGCTGAGGGCGACATGGCGCTGGACGCCGCCCGCCGCGCGCTGCCCGCCGCCAAGCTCCACACTCTTGCCCGTGCCCTGGCCCGCACCGCCACCCACCACGCCCTCTTCTCCCAGGCCGTCGCCGCCCAGCTCGGCATCGGTGCCACCGACCTCGAGGGCCTCGCGCTGCTGTATGACCTCGGTCCCGCCACTCCCGGCGCCCTCGCCAGCGCCCTCGGCGTCACCACCGGCGCCATCACCGGTCTCGTCGATCGCCTCGCCGCCGTCGGCTTCGTCCAGCGCGAGGGCGATCCCTCCGATCGCCGCCGCGTTCTGGTCCACCCCCTCGCCGAGCGCTACCCCGAATTCGAGCTCGCCATGGCGCCGCTCCGGGAGGCCATCGCCGGCGCATTCCAGGCCAGCTCTGCCACCGACCCCGAGCCCATCATCTCGTTCAACGAGCACCTCGCCGGTCGCATCGGCGTCGAGACCCGCCGCATCCGTGGTGAGCAGGTGCTTCCGACCACTGGATCCAGCTACACCGCTCCTCTGGGTGACCTGGACGCCGCCATCCTGGAGTTCGCCAACGGCACGTTCGGCCTGCATCTTGGTGCGCTCGATGCCTCAGGCGATGCCGAGCTGGCCACGGCGCTGTACACCGCCAGCTTTGAAGGTCCGCAGCCGACTATGCGGTTTCAATCTGGCACCCTCTCATTTCGCTACCGGCGCATCGGTCCGCTCGAGTGGGGTCGCGCCCGGCATTCTGGCCGGCTGGCTCTCAACCCCGGCATTCCGTGGACAATCTCCGCGCGCGGCGGCGTCTCGCGATCAGAGCTCCAACTCACGAGCGTGCCGATCCGCGACGTGAGACTCAGCGGCGGCGTTGACCGAGTGGACCTGTATTTGCCGCATCCGACCGGCACCGTCGACGTGCGGCTGGAAGGTGGTGTGAGTCGCGTTCATATTCAGCGGCCGCCTGGCGTGGCCGCGCAACTGATCGTGCACGGCGGCGCCAACCGCCTCGAGTTTGGTCAACATCACTTCGGGGCGGTCGGCGGCGAAATGCGACTGGCCACGCCCGAATGGGAACTGGCTCCCAATCGGTACGCCATTGAGGTTCGGGGTGGCGCGAGCCGCCTCGCGGTCTTTGAGCTTCAGGAAGGATGGACTCGTGCTCACGACGCCTGGTGAACTGTCTGGAGAATCGCGCGACTACGCGCTGCTACCGGCTCCTCCGCTGCCGCCGACAATTACCACCCTGTGCGGCAGCGTCAAGCGCAGCGGACGCTTCACGGTTCCGACTGAGCTTCAACTGAAGACGGCCTTCGGTGAGCTCAAACTGGACCTGCGCGAGGCTCTGTTTCCAGAAAAGCACGTGCTGATGGTGGCCGAAACGCTGTGCGCGTCGGTCGAGGTGTTGCTGCCCGAAGGCGTGACGGTGGTCGAGCAGGGGATGGCGGTGATGTCCAGCCACAAGGTGGTGCAGGCCGCCGAAGAGCACGGCCCGGTCATCCACCTTGACGGCTGGAGTGTGTGCAGCGACGTGAAGTTCGTCGTCAGCGACTGAACCGCAGCGGATCAAAGGCGTGGGGCGCCACGGGCGGTGGCATGTTGTCGATGCACGCCATGAGGAGTTCGACCGACCCGGGCAACGGCGCGATGCCGCTTGGTCCGTGGCCAGTCAGGAAGAACAGCCCGCCAAGTGCGCCGCGGCCGATCAGCGGCAGGCCGTCTTCTGACGCTGGTCTGAAGCCGGTCCACATCTCCAGGATCGGACACGTCCGCAGCGACGGGACCACCTCCATCGCGCGATTGAGGAGCCAGGCGATGCCGCCCGCCGTCAGGCTCGCGTCCCAGCCGGCCTCCTCACGCGTGGCGCCGACGACCAGTCGGCCGTCGCTGCGCGGTACGAAATACGGGTCGCCAGGCGTCAGCAACACGTGTCGGAGGCTAACGCGCGTCTGGTCCAGCGCCAGGATCTGGCCGCGCTGAGGCCTGACCGGCGGGCGAGGCTCGACGTTGGCGATCGTCGCGGACCAGGCGCCGGCGGCCAGAATGACCAGGTCGGCGGCGAGGCGCTGCTCGGCGGTCTGCACACCGCTGACCCGACCGCCGCTGACTTCGAGCGCTCGCACGTCTGTGCCGGTGTGGATCAGCACGCCCGCGCGACGCACGGCGATTTCCAGGGCACGGCACAGGCGACGGTTGTCGACGTTGCCGCCGGCGACCAGCAGGCCGCCGGGCAGGTGGGGTCCCAGGCCGGGCTCCAGCTCACGTAGCTGATGGCCGTCCAGGTACGTGGCCTCAGGATCTCGGTCGCCGGCGCGGCGCACAAGGTCGAGCTCAGCGTCGCTGGTGGCCAGCTGCAGGCAGCCGCTCTGACGGTATTCGGGGTCCAGGCCCGATTCGTCTTCGATGGCCTGGGCGAAGTCGGGCCACAGCTCGCGGCTGAGCTGGCGCAGCTCGAAGCTGGGGTTGCGTTCGTCGCGCAGCGTAGCCCCGATAATGCCGGCCGAGGCCCACGACGCCGCGCGGCCAGGCTGCGCGCGCTCGAGGAGCGTGACCCCATACCCGCGCTGCCGCAGCGCGCGGGCCGAAGCCAGGCCCATCACCCCGCCGCCGATCACGATCGCTTCAGGCATGCTGCCGTCGAGGACCGAATCGTACTTTGTTCCGTCCTGACGTTCTCAGAGGGACTGTGTCGGCGCGCCCGGCAGGTCTCGAACCCGCAAACCTCCAGTTCCGAAGACTGGCGCTCTATCCAATTGAGCTACGGGCGCACAATCGACATGCGCCAATCGGTACCAACCAAACTGACGTGCCGTGCGTCGCTGGTGGCAGTTGGCGCAGCGCACGACGCACTTGTCGATCTCAGTCATGATTTTAGCCCAGGGTGCCCTGCGCTTGAAGAGCGTTGCAATATCCGACGATTTCGTTGATCGTTCGCGGTGATCGAACTGCAGCACCACCGCATCGACCTCTCCGCAATCGACGCAGGCATGTGTCCTGAGATAATCGAGAAGTCGACGACGCAAATCGGCTCGTATTGCGGAGCCGCGTGCGCGGGCTTTCTTTCGGTAATAGGCGGGGTTGCGCAGGTAGTGGTCGCGCAGTTGCTGGCGCGTACAAGTTCGGCAGTGAGGTTGCCGTTTTCCGCTCGAACGATTTTTGAAGTTGAACGCCTCGAGGTCGAGGGACTGGCCGCAGCCCGAACACTTCTTCTGCATCAGCACAAGTGTTCAATACGGGGCGTCACACACAGGCGCCACACGGTGGGCAAAAAGCGTCACGCCGACGTCAAAAAGCTGCAGTCAGGCTCGGATTCAGGCCGTCCGCTCATGCGTTCCTGATGTTCAATGTGCGCTGTGGCGGGGCTGGGCATGCGAAGGTCTGTGCTCGAAAGCGTGGCGAGCCGGGGCAGGTGGCCATTCGCCGTGCTGGCGCGCCCCGCGCGCGTGCAGGGCGGCCAGAACGTGGTCGAGTACGGGATACTGATCGCCACGATCGTGATGGTGGTGCTGCTGTGCGTCTCGGCGTTCGGCACTGAGGTCAGACCCTGGTTCGCGCAGCTAGCTGGGCACATCACCACCGTCGGTACCTGAGCGCTATGTTCCCAGAGCGTAGCGACGTCGAGGCCGGACGGCTGATCAGTCCACGACCCGACGCTGACGCCTGAGTTCTGCTGCCGGCCGTCGGTCGACGGATGGGGTGAGCGACCGGGGTCGAACCGGCGACCTCCAGGGCCACAACCTGGCGCTCTAACCGACTGAGCTACGCCCACCGTGGAAAATGGCACGGTGATTATATGGCTCCGGGTGCGTCATTCGGCAGGTGCAGGCGCTCCGGGGCGCTAGAATCGGCGCGACGGGGGCGGACCTAGTGGAGAATCCAGCATCCTGAGCGCAGCCCCCAGCGTGTCGATCGTCATCCGCGCCAAAAACGAGGCGCGCTTTATCGGAGAGACGCTGCGCGCGATCTTCGAGCCGCGGGCGCTCCAGCCGCGCCAGGTCGTCGTCGTCGACTCCGGCTCGTGCGACGAGACGCAAGCCATCGTTCAGTCCTTCCCCGCAAGCCTCATCCAGATCACGCCTGAGGAATTTACCTACGGGTACGCGCTCAACCTCGGCGTCGCGCACGTCGAGGCCGAGATCGTCGCCACCCTGAGCGCCCACTCGCTGCCCGCGGATCCCGACTGGCTGCGCGAGC
>JAFAWJ010000622.1 GCA_019242065.1 Chloroflexota bacterium | reverse complement strand
ACCACCGTCACGATGCCGACCAGCAGCGTATTGCGGGCGCCGGCCATGATGCGACTCAGCTCGTCGCGGCCGAGCTGATCGGTGCCGAGCAGCGCGCCGCGAATGCCTGGCGCCCGCAGCCGAGCCGAGACCTCGACGTGCGTCGGATCGGTGGGCGTCCAGACGGTGGAGAGCACCGCGGTGACCACGACGAGGGCAACCAGGATGCTGCCGACCACGAGTGTCGGCGGCACACGGCGACTCACGCGCTGGCTCGACGCCGAGGGACCGGCGACCGAACGTGGCCGACGACGGGTGTGACGAGCACCTGTCGATTCACGCGCTGGCTCGAATGCGCGGGTCGAGGAGCCGGTACGTGAGGTCGACCAGGAAGTTCACGACCAGCACGACCGCCGTCAACAGCATCACCAGGTCCTGGACGACCAGCAGGTCGCGGTTGCCGACCGACTGGAACAGCAGTCGCCCGAGGCCGGGCAGGACGAAGACGTTTTCGATGACGATCGCGCCGACCAGCAGGCCGGTGAGCTGGATGCCCAGGATGGTGATGACCGGAATCGCCGCGTAACGAAAGCCGTGGCGCCGCAGCGCCTGGGCGTGGGTGAGGCCCTTGGCGCGCGCGGTGCGAATAAAATCTTCGCGCTGGACGTCGATGATGGACGAGCGGATGTAGCGGGTGAGTACAGCGGCCTGCACCAGCCCGAGGGCCAGCGCCGGCAGCACCAGGGACTTGACGGCCGCGACCGGGTCGGTGGACCAGTCGGTGAAGCCACCGGCAGGCAACAGGTGGAGCTGAAGGGCGAAGACGGTGACCAGTAGCAGGCCGGCCCAGAAGGCGGGCACGGCGATGCCGACCAGGCTCGCCGCCGAGACGATCGCACCGCTGGCGTGCTTGTAACGCGTGCCGGCCACGACGCCGAGCGGCGCGGCGACCAGCATGGCGATCACGGCGCTGGCGATGGCCAGCGGGGCGCTGACACTCAGTTTCTGGAGGATCAGCTGGCCGACGTCGGCGTTGGAGAGGACCGAGGTGCCGAAGTCGCCGTGCAGCATGCTGCCGACCCACTCCAGGTAGCGCACCCAGCCGGGCTGGTCGAGACCCAGCTGGTGGCGCAGGGTCTCGAGGGCCTGGGGGGTGGCGCTGGTGCCGAGGATGACGCTGGCGACGTCGCCGGGCAGGACGTTGACGACGACGAAGACGAGGACCGAGGCCAGCAGGAGACTGACGACGAGCCACCCCAGACGAACGAGGATCTGAACCGTCACTCAGGACGGACCAGGATGTGAGTCGCTCGTGACACAGTTCTTCCGGTCAGTACAGTCCTTCAGGCTTACCGACTGCCAAAACTCGTCCTGACGAAACCCTTGTACCAACAGAATAAACTTCGTCCCGACCAGAAAAGCATCTCTCAGCGAGACCAAGTATTCCAGGCAGGATGAGTTGTGTCCCCCACCATAAAAAGTATGTCTCGGAGGGACCACGTTATTGGAAGTAGGCGTCACCTAGAAAGAGTGATGCGGAGATGCCCTGCACCTGGTAGCCCATGAAGCCTTTCTTGAGGATGCCCAGGTTGTTGCCCGAGGCAACCCACAAGTTGGCGGCGTCCTCGGCCAGCTGCTGCTGGATCTGCTTGTAGAGGGCGTTGCGCTGGGTCTGATCGGGCTGGGCGTCGGCTTGTTGCAGCCAGCTCGTGACGTCAGGGTTGTTGTAGTGCCAGTAGTACTTGGGGTTGGCGTAGTTGCCGATGTCGCGCTCTTCGACGTGGTTGATGATCGTCAGGTCGTAGTCCTGGGCATTGGAGAAGACCTGCTGTAGCCAGCGCGGGAACTCCATTGGCTGGACGTCGAGCTGCACGCCGATGGCCTGGAGCTGGCTGCTCAGGATGTCGGTGTAGGCGACCGCGTACGGGAAGGTGCTGACCTGAGCCAGGCGCAGCTTCAGATTCGACTGGCCGGCGGCCTCCAGGAGTTGTTGGGCTTTGTCGGGGTCGAAGGTGTTCACGCTGGTCATGTCCGCGTAATACGGCTCGCCGTCGTTGGGCGAGGCATGGCTGCCGATGGGCACCGCCAGGCCGGCGTGATAGCCGTCGATATACGCCTGGCGGTCGATTGCGGCGTACAGCGCCTGGCGCACGCGCTTGTCGCTAAGCGGGCCGCTGGTCTCGTTGATGGAGATCATGAACTTGCCCGAGGCGGCACCCTTCACGACCGTGAAATTGGGATCCTGCTGGAAGGTGGCGACTTGATCCGGCGCGCCGATCTGGCCCAGGGCGTCGATGTCGCCGGCTTTGAGGGCGTTGTTCATCGCGTTGCCGTCGGAAAAGAACCGAAACTCGAGGTCGGTCAGCCTGGCTGGGGTGCCCCAATAGTTGTCGTTGTGGGTCAGCCCCAGGCTGCCGCCGTGGTTCCAGCTGGCATATTTGAACGGCCCGGTCCCGATGGGATTGGTCTTGTTGTTGGCGGCGGATGCGGATGAGACGATGCACGCCGAGCCAGCCGCCATGTGAAAGAGCCAGTTGTCGCTGTACTGGTTGAGCGTCACCTTGACGGTCGAGTCGTCGACGACGTCGACGGACTTGACCGGTGCCCAGTAGTCGCGATGCGGGTTGACGGGGTTGGTGTTGGCGTCGGCGGCGCGGTCCCAGGAGAATTTGACGTCGCCGGCGGTGAAGGGTGTGCCGTCGTGCCACTTCACGCCGCTCGCGAGATGGAAGGTGACGGCGGTGCCGTCCGGAGTCACATCCCAGCTCTGGGCCAGCGACGGGGTGATCTTGCCTGAGGCGTCCAGGCGCACGAGCCCCTGATACAGGTTGTCGAGCAAGATCGTGGCGATCGACGCGGTGGCGTCGGCGGTGGGATCCAGCGAGGTCGGCTCCTGGGTGAAGCCGATGACGGCCTTCGGCTTGCTCGAACCCGAAGCGGCGGTGACACTCGTGGTGGGTTGGGAGGCGGCGGCGCTGGTCGAGGCGGGCGCGATCGTCGGCGCGCTAGTGCTGGCTGGCGCGGCTGGGGGCGAGGTCGGCGCGCTGGTGCTGGCGGGTGCGGCGCCGCTCGGGGCTGAAGTGGCAGGCGACGTTGGCGCGACCGCTGTCGGCGTGCTGCACGCGGCCGCCAGCGTCGCCATCATCGGCAGCCCAAGCCCGACGACGGCCACGCGACGCAGGAATAGTCGGCGGCCGATTTGCACGTCGTTATCCTACCCGCCGATCGATGCGCCAACTCGTTTTTGGCCTGTGCCTGGTCCTGGTCGGCGCGCTCGTGCTGTGGCGCCCGGCGCGCGTGGCGGTGCAGACCCTCCTGCTGCTGCCGGCCATGTTTCCCTCGACGCCGATCGACCCGCTCAGGCTGGTGACACCCGAGCCTGTCCAGCAACAGCAGACGTATGCCTACTCGGCTGGCACGGTCGATACGCTATATGTTGCGCCGGCGAGCGGCGATCGTCATCCGGCCGTCGTGCTGCTGCTGGGCGCGGGTGATCTGCCGCGCAGCGACCTGGCGGACCAGTTTGCCGACGCACTCGCAAGGCTGGGCATCGTCGTGGCTGTGCCGGAGTCGTCGGGCATGCTGGCCGAGCACCTCAGCTTTGAGGAGGTGGACGCGATCCGCGTGAGCGTGAACGCCGTCGCCAGCCGGCCAGATGTCGACCCGTCCCGGATCGGGATCGTCGGGCTCTCAGCGTCAGGCGGGCTGAGCATCGTGGCGGGGGCGCAGCCGGATCTGCGCGACTCGGTTCGGTTTGTCGAAAGCTTCGGCAGCTATGACGACGCCCTGAGCCTGCTGGTGGACGTGGCCAGTCACTCGATCGAGGTCAATGGCGCCGA
The DNA here is from genome assembly GCA_019242065.1 of Chloroflexota bacterium. The sequence continues at coordinate 2,628 of JAFAWJ010000622.1, read as the reverse complement.
GCAGCCTTGGCAGCCCGAGCAGCGGACGATCGACGTGGTCGGCAACGCGCTCGTCGACGCCGGCGTTGACGACGCCGAACGATCCGAGCTCCTGAGCAATCCGACTCGGGCGCGAGCCGAGGCGATCACCCAGGGCTTTTCGCCCGAAGTGGTCGAGCGATTCGCGCGGATTTCGCCGTCGAGCTACCTGGCTCAACTACAGACGCACCTGTATGTGATGGACGACGTGGACGACCCGTTCATTCCGTTTACGGAGAGCCGCAACCTGGTGGCCAGCGCGCCGCCGGGCGTCGTGGCGCGGTATACGGAGTTTTCGATCTTCGAGCACGTCATCCCCGATCGGCCAACCGCGTGGGGCATCTTTGTGCCCGACGTGTGGAAATTGTTCTGGCACGTCCATGCCGTGCTCCTGGAACTGCTGTGATTCGTGGTGCAGCAGTCAACCCGCATGCCCCGACGCAGGCTACACTGCACGATGAATGGCCATTCGGAACGTGGCCGCGATCATCCTCGCTGGCGGCCAGGGCGAGCGGTTGAGTGTCCTGTCCGCCCAGCGGGCGAAGCCGGCGGTCCCGTTCGCTGGCAAGTACCGCATCATTGACTTCACGCTGTCCAACTGCGTCAACTCGGGCATCTATCGCGTGGCGGTACTTACTCAGTACCGGCCCCACAGCCTGAACGATCATATTGGTATCGGCCGGCCCTGGGACCTGGACCGGATGCGCGGCGGCGTGCGCATGCTCCAGCCGTACCTGGGCCGCAAAGGCAGCGACTGGTATCGGGGTACCGCCGACGCCGTGTATCAGAACCTGTCCGCAATCGCCGACTGGCGCTCCGACACGATGCTGATCCTCTCGGGTGACCACGTCTACAAGCAGGACTACAACGCCATGCTTGCCTTTCACGAGGATCGCAAGGCGGACTGTACCGTCGCCGTCTTGCAGGTGCCGATGGACGAGGCGCACCGCTTTGGCACGCTGGTCACCGGTCCCGACGGGCGCGTGGTGGCCTTCGAAGAAAAGCCGCCCGAGCCGCACAGCAACCTGATCAGCATGGGCATCTACGTCTTCGATCGCGACGTGCTCGTCCGCCGTCTCGAAGAGGACGCCCACATCCAGGGCTCCAAGCGCGACTTCGGCCGCGACGTGGTGCCGCGCATGGTGGAGATGGATCGCGTCTTCGCCTACCCGTTCAAGGGCTACTGGCGCGACGTGGGCACAATCCAGTCGTACTGGGAGTCGAACATGGGCCTACTCAAGGAGCCGCCGGACTTCGACCTGTACGACACCGACTGGCTGATCCACACGCGGTCCGAGGAGCGACCGCCGGCGCGGATTACCGAACGCGGCAACATCCTGTGCAGCCTGATCTCACACGGCTCGATTATTAACGGGACTGTCGAGCACTCGGTGCTGTCGCCGGGCGTCTTCGTGGCCGAGGGCGCCGTGGTGCGCGACAGCATCCTGTTTACCGACTGCATCGTCGGTCCGGGCAGCGTCGTCGACCGCAGCATCCTCGACAAGCACGTGGTGGTCGGCGCGGACGTCCAGTTGGGGATGGGCGAGGACACGCGGCCGAATCGGACCCAGCCGCGCAACCTCCAGTCGGGCATCACAGTCGTGGGTAAAGGTGCGCGCATTCCGAGCGGACTCCGCATCGGGCGCAACTGCCTGATCGCGGCCGAGGTCATCGAGCGGGATTTCCAACGCTTCCTGTCGACCAACGGCCACGTCGCGACAGAGCTACCGAGCGGCGAAACGGTGGAAGTCGCCTCGCGTGAGGCCGCGGCTCGCTAAGTCGGCGGCCCTCGAGACGGTCCTTGCCGCTGCGGTAGCCGCGGTCGAACCCGGCCAGGCGGTCCGCGGGCGGATGGCCGCGACGCAGGATGCGCTGGTGGTCGCCGGCCAGCGCTATCCCTTGAGCGACTATCGGCGGGTGGTCGTCGTCGGGGCCGGCAAGGCGTCGGCGCCGATGGCGGCGGCCATCGAAGACGTGGTGGGCGACCGGCTGCCGGTGACGGGCTGCGTGTGCGTGCGCTACGGCCACGCCGTGGACACGCGCTGGGTGCGCATTCGGGAGGCAGGGCATCCGGTGCCCGACGCGGCCGGGGTGTCCGCGACGCGCGAGATCGTCGATACGCTGCGGAGTGCGGGTGCGGACGACATGGTGGTATGCGTGATCTCGGGCGGCGGTTCGGCGCTGATGACCCTGCCGGTCGAAGGCATCTCGCTGGCCGACGTGCAGCAGACGACCGACGCGCTGCTGCGCTGCGGGGCCACCATCAACGAGATCAACATGGTGCGCAAGCACCTCGACCTGGTCAAAGGTGGCGGCCTGGCGCGGCTGGCGGCCCCGGCGCGGCTGGTCACCCTGGTCCTGAGTGACGTGGTGGGCAATCCGCTGGATGCGATTGCCTCGGGGCCGACGGTGCCGGACACGTCGACGTTTGGCGCCGCGGCGTCCGTATTTGAGCGCTACGGGTTATGGGGTGTGCTGCCCGAATCGGTGGTGACTCGGGTTCGCCTGGGGGTCGCGGGCGAGTTGGCCGAGACGCCCAAACCCGGCGACCCGCTGTTCGAGGGGTCGCAGACGGAGATCGTGGGCAGCAACCTGGTGGCGTGTGAGGCG
>JAFAWJ010000498.1 GCA_019242065.1 Chloroflexota bacterium | reverse complement strand
CACGATGAACCGCGCAACGCGGAGCGATATTCGTAGTCGCGGGTGTCCGCATCGCGTGAACATCAGAAGAAAAGTGCTCGGGCGCTGTCGAGCTGTGAACTTGTTCACAGAACGTCATTCCCACGTTGGTTGATACTCCTGTTGTGCTATAGGTCTCCAGAGCACAGGACCGCGAGGAGGATATGTTGGACTTGAGGTGGTTGCCGTAGTGCGCCCTGGGAACCTGCCGGCTCCCATTTCGTGCTTCATCGGACGTGATGCCGAAGTTGCCAGACTTGAAAACGTCCTCGCTCGCGAGCGGATAGTTACGCTCACGGGTCCGGCGGGCCGTGGAAAGACACGGCTCGCGCTGGAGCTCGCGCGGCGCACCGCCCACAGATATGCCGATGGCATTGCCTGGGTGGAACTGGGAACCGTCGTCGACGAAGTCGGCATCGCCCAGGCAATCGCGGTTGCATTGCAACTGTCCCAGCGTCGTGGCCAGCACGTCCTTCAGACGGTACTGGGTGCATTCCGTGAGTGCCAAGCCTTGCTCATCGTGGACGATTGCACGGCGGTCGCACGCGAGTGCGTCCGAGTCTTTGAGCAATTGCTCATTAGTTGTCCGAATTTGAAGATACTGGCGACCAGTGTCTCGCATTTAGACGCCGAAGGTTGGTGCCACTGGTCAGTGCCGCCGCTTTACCTCGGGACAGAAGAACCGTGTGCGGACGATGACGCGATTCGGCTCTTTATGGATCGCGCCGAGGCCGCCGACCAACGAATTGTCCTGGATGATCGAACCCTAGATTTGGTCGCAAGTATCTGCGCTAGACTGGGTGGGGAACCTCTGGCCATCAAACGTGCCGCGGGTCGCCTTGACCTGCTCGCGCTCGAAGAAATCCTTGAGCAGGACGACCTATTGGATCTCGGCTATGCATCCGATGCCCCTCCAGGTGGATTACTGCCCACGCTTGAGCGATTAACTATGGCGCGCCTAGCGATCTTTCCCAGCAGTTGGACCCGCGAAGCTGCAGAATTCGTGATCTCAGACTTGGATGATCCGGACAACCCAACAGGAGTCTCGAGTATGGCACCGCGGATCGCGGCGCCCAACGTGCGAACACTGTTGCAAAGCCTGTATCGCCGCTCACTGGTTGACGTAATTCAAATGCCAGAGGGCGGCAAACGGTACCGCCTGCATCCTCTCCACCGTGAGTATTATCGCACGCTCGCAGTAGATGAAGCAGAACTGCAGGCTCTGCGCGAGCGGCGCCTGCAATGGGTGGAGGCCCTGGCGGAAAAAGCGGGTACCGCATTGTGGAGCCAGACGCAAGCTCAGATGTTGGAGCGCATTCAACTCGAATATGAGACAATACAGTCCGTCCTTCGGGGTATCACGAGTGCGGACGCCTGGCGCGGACTGAGAATTGTCGTCGCCCTCTGGCGATTCTGGGAAGTGCGCGGGCAGTGGGCTCAGGCACGCAGCCATCTCGAAATGTTGCTTGCCTTGGCGACGCCGATAACTCAAGAACGTGCCCCCGCACTCACGCTACTTGGGTATCTCGCAACACTGCAGGGTGACTATGACTCGGCGCGCAATAGCTTACGTGATGCGCAAGCACTCCTCGAGAACGATTCTGGGAGCATCGACGCAATCCGCCTAGAGGTGGGGTGGGGCTTCTTGCAGTATTGCCGCGGTGATAGCTCCGCAGTATCTCGACTGTCGGCCGCCGCGGCGATGGCCGAGCAGCTTGAGGAGCGTGTGGTCCAATCGGCGGCGTTGCGCATGCTCGCCGCCGCTGACTCGCGTGCGGCTCCGGAGCATTATAGAAAGAGTCTCGCGCTCGACAGAGCATTGGGTGACACTTGGGGCATCGCCTTTGGACAACTGCGCCTCGCACAACACGAACTAGAAGCCGGTCGGCCCGATTGCGTCGAATCCGCCGGCGAACGGCTGCGCGAAAGCCTTCGACTCAGGTGGGAGCTGCGGCACTGGCGCGGGGTAGCAGCATGCATCGAAGACCTGGCCTGGGTCGCGGTCAAAGAGAATAGGCACGAGTTCGCAGCATGCCTGTTTGGCGGAGCGGAACGGCTGCGACGACTCGCCGATGCGCCACTGGCCGCGGCGATCGGAAACGTGCACGAACATTACCTCACACTCATGCGTGCGAATTGCTCATCAGATATAGTGGCCAGGGAGTGGGCAGCCGGTCAAAAGCTAGCCACGCGAGAGCTGGTCTGCCTAGCGCTCGGCGACGCAGCACAGCCCAGTCCCTACATGTCCGGGCCCACCCCAAGACCCACAAGCCCGCTTGCAGAAAATCGGTTTGTGCAGGAAGACGGCCTGTGGACCATCGACTTTGAAGGAACGCTCGTTCGACTATCTGACCGCAAAGGCCTGCATGACCTGGCATATCTCCTGGGCAGGCCTGAGGTCGAGATTTCAGTGCTGGAGCTTGCAGCACGAGGGGATTCTCAACAGACGACGGTACTGGATAGTGAGCAGCCGCTGTATCCTGAGGGCGATCTGGGGCCTGCCCTCGATGACCAGGCTGTGCGCGAGATCCGTGATCGCATCGCGGAGCTAAAGGCTGACATCGCTGAAGCTGAGGCGCGGGCAGATGCCGAGCGAGTGAAGACGGCCCGAGATGAACACGACCGCATCACCAGACTCCTGAGATCGGCCCACGACATACACGGCCAGCCACGCCCAATGAAGGATCCGCTCGAGCGTGCGCGACAACGTATCAAAGACAGGATCGACACTGCTATCCTGGCCATTACGCGGGTTCACGCACCGCTCGGCCGGCATCTCGAAAACGCGATCCATAAAGGGTACGACTGCTCCTATCGCCCAGAGCGACCTACACGCTGGCAGATCTGACCGCACTCGAACGTCTCCCATTGGGAGATGACTCCTACCGCTTACTAATGTAGGTGAGACAGATCTCGCCGAATAGGATAACCAGGAGCCACCAGCACACCATGGGGGATCACAGGCAATTCCACATGTGCTTCGATGAAGATGGTGCCGAGTATCCACGTGCGTTGGCAGTCAGCAACGAGAATGAAGCTCTGCGAGTTGCGTGGATCGAGCCCCAGCAGATCGCAGGTTTCAGCGCAGACTCGGCCGAATCCGTACGAGTCGCTCCTGGATACCTACTCCGTTGCAGCGCAAACAATGCGGGTACCCGTGTCTTGTGGGTATTTCAGCTGTTCGCTGCGGCCCAGAGCGCCTCCCCTTGGAGTGAACAGTCAAACATGTCGGAGTCTGGACTAACGACTGAGGGGTTACCCCAGCAGGCGTTAACGCATCTTCTGCAACAATTAATACCTGTCGAGCCTGGCAGGCAGGCAGTCTACCAGCACATGCTGAGTGATCGGCAGGTGGTGATCGGCAGCACTACGTGCTTTCTGCTGGAAGTAGCAGTGCGACTCACCCCTTTGTGTCCCGAGGTTGTGGTGGGGGAGGAGTCCCAAATACCGTTTGGTTTGCCGGACGGGGTCGCGCATGCGCAACCGATCGGTAGCCGGGTTGAACCGGAGCTCACGTCGTCTCTCGACCCAGAGGGAGTACCAGATTCGAATACACACGAGCCTCTTCCCTCTTCTCAGCAAACAACAGCGTTGTTCCGTAGAGAGGCCGACTTCTGGACCGTAGCCTTGGGGGGCCACGTTGCCCGAGTCAAGCACAGCCGCGGCCTTGAGTATCTTGCGCGCCTGCTTGCCCAGCCTGGCATGACGTTCCACGTCCTGAACCTGGTGTGCGAAACAGATCCCGAGCGGTCGAGCGGCAGCGGTCGAAAGACTACCTGGGTCGAGGAGGTGGGACCGGTCTCGGGCCACACGGGTCCCGAAGGCAGGCAGGCGGTGCTGGATGATGCCGCGATTGCCGCCTATCGGCAGCGTGCGAGAGAGCTCAGGGCCGAACTCGACGAGGCGAGTAACTGGTGCGATACCGAGCGGGCAGCACAGATACAGAGGGAGCTTGACTTTCTGGAAGAGGAGCTCTTACGAAACCTCGGCCTTGGCGGCGGATCTCGGCTCATGCCCAGCACAGGGGAGCGTGCGCGCGTGAGTGTGACCAAGGCAATCCGTCGGGCCATCAAGAGCATCGCCCAGAAGCATCCGACGTTGGCTGCTCACCTGGTCAATTCCGTCAAGACAGGCGCGACCTGCGTCTATGCTCCCGACCCTCATTCGACCATTACGTGGTCATTTTGATCCCGTGCGCCCGTCGCAGCGCACAGCACTCATTGCAACGTAGTCCCGTTGGACTATTGTGTCAGATCTAAGAATGACCTCAATCGCCACCAGTACCTACTGACCCAGGTATGGACCAGACCTGGGTCAGCGGCGTTGCTGGACCAGACTTCGGGTGGCGATTCCCGACCAGACGAGGCGAGTTACTCGACGTGCTTGAGATGCCTGGAATCGTCGCTCTCGACCGACGCGTCCGAGTCGGATTCTTGAGCTACCAGGTGGAGCGGATTGGATTGCGACTTGGCCGCATCGCTGGTGATCGACGACGACAACAGGGGATAGGAACGGCGCTCCTGAATGCCCTGCGAATACAAGTAACGGGTTGCCGCCGAATTTGGTTGATCACCACGAATGATAATCTCGACGCTCTTCGCTTCTATCACAGGCTCTCGAAACATCTCCATCTTCAACGACAGCTCTCCACACTTCCAGCGGCGCGATTCATTCCACCGCGGGCGGCCAGGCTCGAGGAGGGCCTGGTTATGGGACAATATGCGCCGTCCACACGAAACGGCTGTGCTTCACCTCCAGACCGGCCTCGCCGGCATATTGCGCGAAGATCCGCTCAAGCAGACCGCGCACTTGTCCAAATGAAGGTACCTCGGATGGTACGTACCCCCAGGTCCGCCATGTGTAGAGCTCTTCGGGCTGGGAGAAATATTCAGGCACCACGCAGCTCCAATACTTCTCTATGGCCAGTCCAATTCCGGCCAATCGCTTGGTGATGCGATCCCGCGCCCAGAGTGGATCGTCCTCATCGTGCCAACTCAGAGGCTCGGGCAAATCCATGCTCCATGGTGTAGCTGGTGTCGGATTGGGAATTAACATGACCAGCGTGGCACCTGGGCGACCCACACGTCGGGCGTCTTCAATCCAGTGATGAGGCCCGCGCCGACACACGAGCAGGTCGAACAGCCTGTCGGTTGCAGGGATACGCGCTCGCCCGTCATTAGCTTCGGGGGAGGAATCCGCACAAACGAACCTGACGTTTTCAATGCTGCGATCGGCGGCTAACTTCTGGGCTATCTGAATATACGCAGGCTGCCGATCATAGCCGACAAGCGTCCGACATCTATGGGCGATGTCCAGCGATAGTTCGCCATGACCACAAGCTACATCAAGAACGTCCACGTCTGAGCCGACATGCTGCGAAACGATGTCGAGATACAGTTGTTCACCGTTGCCAG
>JAFAWJ010000463.1 GCA_019242065.1 Chloroflexota bacterium | reverse complement strand
TGTTCGAAACACACGTGTTCGGCACGCTGCGGGTCATCAAGCGCTTCGTCCAGCCCATGCTGGCCCAGGGTCGAGGCAGCATCGTGTGCGTTGCCTCGGACGGCTACGACGGCCACCGGCCGCAGAGTCGCGAAATGCCGTACCAGTCGGCCAAGGCCGGCATGGTGACCATGGCGCTGTACCTTGCGCACGAGCTGCGCGAGTCGAATATCGCGGTCAACGTGCTGCTGCCCGGCCACACGCGCAGTACTGGCTCAGACGAGCAGGAAGCCGAACGGGCGTCGATGCGTGCCCGAATGGGCCAGCCGGCGTACGCGCCCAGGCGCCTCAAGCCCGAGCACGTCGTGCCGCTGGCACTGTTCTTCGCCGAGCAGGACGCCGCCTCGGGCGTCACCGGACAGGTGGTGAAGGCGATGGAGTGGAACCAGGCGCACCTGCCGACTACGCCACTCGACGAGTGGACGTTCGCCGGCGACCTGGTGCCAGGCCAGTCGTTGCGACCCTCTTAGCTGACGTCCCACGGTTCGCGGTTTTCGCCGCCCGTGACACGCTCGGGCTCGACCTTGATGATCAGGCGGTCGATCTTGGGGTTGCGATACGCGCCGCCGGTATAGCGCTGCGAGAGGTGCTCGATGTGGTCGTCGGCGCCCTCGACGCTCGTGCCGGCGAGTCGACCCTGGATCTGGGCCCAGCGGAACGCATTCTTTGGATCCTGGACGAGCAACGTGACACGCGGATCGCGCTCCAGGTGTTTGAACCAACCGCGGTTGTGACCGCCGTTGAGCCAGATCTGCCCGTCGCGGTACTCGTACCAGACGGGGTTCATCTGGACGCTGCCGTCGCGCCGAGTGGTGCCAACCGTGATGAGCAGCGGCTCGTCCAGGAGCGCCTTCAGGCGCGAGCCGAACTGAAGAGTCATGCTGCAGACTGTATACACTGGGCTCAAAGAGATGCTCATCGATCATCGCATCACGGTGCCCGCGCCGCCCGACCGCGTGTGGGCCTTCATGATGGACATTCCCGCGGTCAGCCGCTGCGTGCCGGGCCTCGGCAACGTCGCCCGTATCGACGATCAGACCTACTCGGGCGTGATGAGCGTTCGCGTCGGTCCGATCGCCGTCAAGCTCGACGGACGCGTCTTGCTCGCCGAGCGCGACGAGGCGGCCCGGCTGGCGCGCATGGATCTCCAGGCGGCGGACAAGCGCGTCAACGGGGCGGTCAATGCCAAGATGCGCATGGAGCTGGCCGACGCCGACGACGGCAATCAGACCGACCTCGCCATTCACACCGACGCCAACGTGATGGGCAAGTTAGGAGAATTCGGGCAGTCGGTGATCCGCAAGAAGGCGGATCAAATCCTGCAGGAGTTTGCCAATAACCTGTCGGCGGCCGTCACCGCCGGCAACTCCTGAGCGCGGTCATGGCGGCTGGAGCGCGCAGCTACGACGTCATCGTCGTCGGCGGTGGCAACGCCGGACTGGTTGCGGCCCTTTCGGCGCGGCATGTCGTCGATTCGGTGCTGTTGCTGGAGCGGGCGCCGACGTGGCGGCGCGGTGGGAATAGTCGCCACACACGCGACATCCGTTACGCGCATCCGGCGGGTGAGGCGTTCACCACCGGCGAAGCCTATCCGGTCGAAGAACTGCTGGACGATTTACAGCGCGTCGGTGGCGGGCACAACACCGAGATGGCAAACGTCGTCGTCGAGCAGTCGTGCGGTGTAGCGGAATTCATGACCGCGCACGGCGTCCGCTGGCAGGATCCGCTGCGCGGCACCCTCCACCTGAGCCGGACCAACCGCTTCATGCTGGGCGGCGGCAAGGCGCTGGTGAATTCCTACTATCAGACAGCCGAGAGCATGGGCATCCACGTAGAGTACGAGGCCAGCGTGGAGGATATCGTCCTGGACGGCGACCGGGTCAGTGGTGTTGTCATGGAGCACGACGGTGTCCGCGAAATGATTGGTGCGCGGTCAGTGGTGCTGACGTGTGGTGGTTTCGAAGCCAACCTGGAGTGGCTGCGACGCTACTGGGGCGAGGCCGTCGACAATTACGTGATTCGCGGCACGCCATACAACGACGGCCGCGTGCTAGCGAATCTGCTGGACAAAGGCGCCGCCACGGCCGGAGATCCCAAAGGCTTTCACGCCGTGGCCCTGGACGCGCGCTCGCCGAAGTTCGACGGTGGCATTGCGACTCGGCTGGATGCCGTCCCGTTCGGTATCGCGGTCAACAAGCACGGCCAACGCTTTTATGACGAAGGTGAAGAGTTCTGGCCCAAACGCTATGCTATCTGGGGCAGGCTGATTGCCGAGCAGCCGGATCAACTGGCATACGCGTTTGTGGACTCGCGCACCATCGATTGTTTTCTCACGTCGCTGTATCGGCCGTACGAGGCCAACTCGATTGGCGAGGTGGCGGCCATGCTTGGCCTGGATCCGGAGGTGGTGACCGCGACGGTGCGCGACTTCAACGCGGCCATAGTCCCGGGTGGCGCGTTTGACCCCGGCACGCTCGACAGTTGTCACACCCAGGGCCTCGATCCGCCCAAGAGTCACTGGGCGGTACCCATCGAGTCACCACCGTTTTTTGGCTATCCACTCCGACCGGGCATCACCTTCACCTATCTCGGCCTGGCCGTCGACCGCTGCTGTCGCGTGCAGATGGCCAACGGCACGACGATCGAGAACCTGTTTGCCGCTGGCGAGATCATGAGCGGCAACATCCTGCGCAGCGGGTACCTGGCCGGCTTCGGGCTGACCATTGGTACGGTCTTCGGCCGCATCGCCGGAACCGAGGCGGGGCGCTATGTCCACGCCTGATCTCATCACGATCCAGGGGACCCGCGTCAGCATCCCCGATCAGACGTTCTGGCAGCTCGAAGTCTGCAACGCCTGCCGCTATTGCGAAGGCTACTGCGCGGTGTTTCCCGCGCTCGAGCGCAAGCGGCGGTTTTCACCCGAAGACGTGGTGTATCTTGCCAATCTCTGCCACGACTGTCGCGCGTGTTTCTACGCGTGCATGTATGCGCCGCCGCACGAATTTGGCGTCAACCTCCCCAAAGCCCTGGCCGAGGTCCGCGAGCAGACCTATTCGCAATACGCCCTCCCGAAAGTGGTCTCCAACCTGGCGCGGCGCAATGCCTGGCTCCTGGTGCTTGGCGCTGTTGTCAGCCTGGTCTTTTTCGGAGTTGTCGCGATGCGCTCGCCGGGCGGACTGTTTACCGTGCGTCAGGGTCCGGGCGCGTTCTACAGCGTTATCCCCTACCTGGTAATGATGGTTCCAGCGCTGCTGGTGTCGCTGTACGCGGTGGGCGTCATGCTCGTCGGCGCCTTCGCCTTCGCCAGAGACATCGGTGCGCGAGGCAATGTGACCTGGCGTCAGACGCTGGCGGCAGCCGGCGAGTCACTCAGCCTGCGCTATTTGCGGGGTGGCACCGCCGGCGGGTGTTTCTACCCGACGGAGCGCACGTCGAACGCCCGACTCGTCTGCCACATGCTGGTGTTTTACGGGTTCCTCTCGGCGTTCGTCGCCACCATCATCGCCGCGATCATGCAGGACGTGTTCGGGCAGGAACCGCCATATCCCATCCTGAGCGCCCCCGTAATTTTTGGATCGCTGGGTGGAATTGGATTGATCGTCGGCGCGACCGGACTCCTGGTCCTGAAGCGGCGCAGCGATCGCGATCCGGCGGACGCTCGCAGCCTGAACCTGGACTGGTTGTTCCTGCTCAGCCTGAACGTCGTGGCCATCACCGGCATGCTGTTGCTCATCGTGCGCGAGACTCCAGCCATGGGCACGCTGCTGGTCGTCCATCTCGCCAGCGTCCTGGCGCTGTATGTGTCGGCGCCGTATGGCAAATTCGCCCACGTGCTGTATCGTTACGCGGCGCTGGTCCAGAACCGCATCGAGTCGCGCTGACCGCTCACTCCTGGCGCGCGTGTGCCTGACCTGCTGAAACTCGCAACGGTCGACATCAGCCCGCTGCGCCATCGTGAGTTCCGTCTGCTCTTCTGGGGCCAACTGATCTCGTTCCTGGGCAGCATGGTGACCTACGTGGCGGTCCCGTACCAGGTCTATCAACTGACGCACTCACCGCTGATGGTTGGTCTGTTGGGTCTGGCGCAACTGGGGCCGATCCTGGGTCTGTCGATGGTGGGCGGCGCGATCGCCGACGCGACCGATCGACGCGCGACGGCCCTGGCCACCGAAGTGGCCTTCGCGCTGCTGTCGACGCTGTTGTTCGTCAACGCGATCCTGCCCCAACCGCAACTGTGGGCGATCTTCGTGCTCGCCGCGATCCAGGCCGGCCTGTTCGCCCTCCAACGCCCGTCGCTGGATGCCCTTATGCCGCGCCTGGTCGACAAGACGGACCTGACCGCGGCTGGCGCGCTCAACGCGACGCGCGGCACGATCGGTATGCTGCTCGGACCGGCCATTGGTGGCGTGCTGATCGCCACCGTCGGCTTGCCGGCGACGTACGCCGTCGATGCGCTCAGCTTCGCCGCGTCTTTGCTGGCGCTGGCGTTGATGCGCGCCTCGCCGCCGCTTCTCGGAGGTGAGCAGCCGAGCTTGCGGGGCGTGCTCGACGGCTGGTCCTTTGCCCGCTCGCGGGCCGAGCTGATTGGCACCTACGTGGTCGACATCGTGGCCATGGTCTTCGGTATGCCCGAGGCGCTGTTCCCGGCCATCGCCGAGTCGCTGGGTGGCCCGGCCGTGCTGGGACTGCTGTACTCGGCGCCGGCGCTCGGCGCGCTGATCGCCAGCGGCACCAGTGGCTGGACCAACCACGTCCACCGACACGGCCTGGCGGTCATTCTGTCGGCAACCATCTGGGGCGTGGCGATCATCGGCTTCGGCCTGGCGAGCACACCCGCGCTGGCGCTGCCGATGTTGGCCATGGCCGGCGGCGCGGACGCGGTCAGCGGCATCTTCCGTATGTCCATCTGGAACCACACCGTGCCCGACGAGCTGCGCGGCCGGCTGGCCTCCATCGAGATGGTCAGTTACACCAGTGGTCCCGCGCTCGGCAACGCCGAGTCCGGACTGGTCGCCGGTCTGTTCAGCGTGCCGGCGTCGGTGATCTCGGGCGGCGTGTTGTGCGTGCTCGGCTGCGCCGTTTGCTTCGTGCTGCTGCCCCGTTTTCGGGACTATCGTGCCGAGCCCCACACCGAGCCCAAACTGGTAGAGTCGAAGGCGCTATGACGTCGCTGCGACTCGGGTACAAAGCGTCCGCCGAACAGTTTGGTCCAACCGAGCTGCTCGACTTCAGCGTTCACGCGGAGGAGGCTGGCTTCGACAGTGTGGTGGTCAGCGACCACTACCAGCCCTGGCGCCACACGGGTGGTCACGCGCCCTTCTCGTTCGCCTGGCTGGGCGCGCTGGGCGCCAGGACCCACCGCATTGAGATGGGCACCAGCGTGGTCACGCCCACGTTCCGCTATCACCCGTCGATCGTTGCCCAGGCGATGGGCACGCTGGCGGTCCTGTATCCAGGGCGCGTCATGCTCGGCATCGGCACCGGTGAGTCGTTGAACGAAGTACCGCCGATGGGCATCGAATGGCCGGACTTCCGCGAACGCTGGGCGCGATTACGCGAGTCTGTCACGCTGATGCGCAAGCTGTGGTCGGAGGACCGCGTCACCTACTCCGGCACCTACTACAAGACGGTGGGCGCCACGGTCTACGACAAGCCGGAGGGTGGTATTCCGCTCCTGATCGCCGCGGGTGGACCCCAGATGGCCAAGTACGCCGGTCGCGTGGGCGACGGCTTCATCTGCACCAGCGGCAAGGGCGCCGAGCTGTATCGTGACCAGTTGCTGCCGGCGTTTGCCGACGGCGCGCGGGAAGCCGGCCGCGATCCGGCGACGCTCGACAAGATGATCGAAGTCAAGGTCTCCTTCGACACCGATCGCAAGCGAGCGCTGGAAGACACGCGGCACTGGGGTGCCCTGGCGCTTTCGGCCCAGGAGAAGGTCGGCGTGGAGGATCCGATGGAGATGGAGCGCCTGGCCGACGCCCTGCCGACCGAACGCACCGCCAGCCGGTGGATCGTCTCGACGGATCCGGAGGAACACGTGGAGCAAATCCGGTTCTACACGGACCTGGGTTTCAATCACCTGGTCTTCCATGCGCCGGGTGAGGATCAGCGTCGCTTCCTGGACCTGTACGCAGAAACAGTGATGCCGCTGCTCCGCAAAGTTCCGGTCGCGGCATGACGGCCGTCGCGCCAGGTGGGCCGAGTACCGGCTCGTCCGCTGGTCGCCGCGAACCGGAGTACGGCTCCGATCTCGTCGTGGACATCCTGCAGGCGCTGGGCATCGAATACGCGGCGCTCAATCCCGGCGCCAGTTTCCGCGGTCTGCACGACTCGCTGGTCAATTACGGCGGCGACGTCAGTCCACGCACGGTGCTGTGCTGCCACGAGGAGATCTCGGTCGCGCTGGCGCACGGCTACGCCAAAGCCACCGGGCGACCGATGGTGGCCGCCCTCCACGACGTCGTCGGGCTGCAGCACGCGTGCATGGCGATCTTCAACGCCTGGTGCGATCGTGTGCCGGTGCTGCTGCTGGGCGGCACCGGCCCGATGGACTCCACGCGCCGCCGGCCGTGGATCGAGTGGATCCACACCGCCCTGGTGCAGGGCAACCACGTGCGCGACTTCGTCAAGTTCGACGACCAGCCCAATACCGCCGCCGCGCTGAACGAGTCGTTGTTGCGCGCGTACCGCTTGATGACCGCCGAGCCGTGTGGACCCGTGTACGTGTGCCTGGACGCAGCGATTCAGGAGGACCCACTGCCGAAAGGTCTCGGCGTCCCGTCGGACCTGGAGCGCTGGATTCAGCAGTCGCCCATCCAGGCGGCGCCCGACGGGCTGGCCACGGCGGCGCGCTGGCTGCTGGACAGTCGGCGACCGGTGATCCTGGCGGATCGGGTGGGTCGCTCGCGTGAAGGCGCCGACGGTCTGCTGCGGCTGGCCGAAACCCTGCACGCGCCGGTGGTGGACCTGGGGTCGCGCTACAACTTTCCGTCGGATCATCCGCTGGAGGCGAGCGAGCGACGCGAGGAATTGCTGCGCGAGGCTGACGTCATCCTGGCGGTCGACGTGGTGGACCTGTGGGGGGCGCTGCAGTCGCGTGTGAGCGCTGAGGTGCGCATCATCTCGCTGTCGGTAAGCGAGCTGCTGGTGCACAGCTGGGCCTCGGATTTCCAGCGCATGCAGCCCGTCGACCTGAACCTGGTGGGCGACAGCCGCCTCGCCCTGCCCGCGCTGGCGGACCTGGTGGCCGCATCGCTGCCCGCGGACTCGCAGCCGGTTGCCGGCTTTCCCACGGGTGGTGTTGGATCCGTGAGCGGCGGCAGCGTCGGGTCGACTGGCGGCGCGGGTCGGGACGGCGGGGCCGCTGCGGCTCGCGGCGCGGCAGAAGCTCGGCGCCTGCGCGCGGAGGCGATCGCCGGCGAAGGCCAGCGTCGCCGGTCGGACTGGCTTGCGCGCGCCCGGAATTTAGCTGCCGCCGGCGCCGGACCCATCCCACTGGGTGCCCTGGGCGTCGCCCTGCGCGATGCGCTCGAAGGCCGCGATGTGGTCTTGTCCAACAGCGAGCTGCGCGGTTGGGCGCGCCGCCTGTGGCGCATCGACCAGCCCTATCAATACACCGGTTCGTCCGGCGGCGCCGGCCTCGGCTACGGCATCGGCGCCAGCCTGGGCGTCGCCCTGGCCCACAAGGACAGCGGTCGGATTGTGCTGAACCTGCAGCCCGACGGCGACCTGTTGTACTCCAGCAGCGCGCTCTACACCGCGGCGCACGAAAAGCTGCCGCTGCTGACGGTGATGCTCAACAACCACAGCTACTACAACTCCGAGGAGCACGGCCTGCGCATGGCCGAGCACCGCGGCCGTCCCGCCGAGCGCGCGGGCATCGGCACGCGGCCAGAAGGTCCAACGGTTGACTTCGCCGCCCTCGCGCGCAGCTTCGGCATCGCCGCCGCCGGCCCCATCACCTCGGCAGCCGACCTGCCCCGAGCCATCGCCGCCGCCGTCGAAGCCGTCGCCGCGGGCGAGCCGTACGTGCTGGATGTCGAGACCGAAGTGCGCTGACCCGCGCCTATCGGCCATTGTTCGGGGAAGGCTGCCGTCCGGTAATTGACCCGGCCGCGCGCGCCGCGCCAGAATAAGTGCTTCGTACCTTCCAATTGAACAGGTCACCCCCGCGGGGGAGCGAGTAGCTGAGAGGCGGGATCAAGCCCACCAACTCTTCGAACCTGATCTCGTTAGAACGAGCGTAGGGAAGCGGGACCTCCATAAGCGGCACAGCACCAACGGCGCCACAACGCCGCACGGGCTGCAGCCGCCTCTGGCGCGCGATCTCCCCCCGAGGCTTACCGATTTACCCCTTCGGAGGATTCGACGTGCTCAGCTCAAAAACACACACACGCGCCTGGACCACTCGTGACATCGTCGTCATGGCGGCAGTTGCGGTCGCCAGCGGCATCGCCTTCATCCTGTTCGACTGGTTCTATAGTGTTGTCCAGGGTGTCGGTGGCAACTTCGTCGGGAACGCGCTGGCTGGATTCTGGCTCATCGGCGGGTTGCTGGTGCCGTACATCATCCGTAAACCCGGCTCGGCGCTGTTCGGCGAGCTGGTAGCATCACTGGTGGAAGCATCGTTCAACCCCTGGGGGGCGATTGTCATTGTCTCTGGCTTGCTCGAAGGCCTGGGTGCCGAAATCGTCTTCCTTGCCACGGGGTA
>JAFAWJ010000370.1 GCA_019242065.1 Chloroflexota bacterium | reverse complement strand
CCCCGCCGCGCCCGGCGCGATCGACACTTGGGTCTCGGCATCCGCCCAGCCGCGCTCGTCGAATTTGAGCACGTCCTGCTGAAGCATGCCCCAGTCCAGTCGATAGTTCCCCGCGGGTAAGTCGGGCACGGACAGGTTCGCCTGCAGGTCGATCGTCTCGCCCGGCTGCACGTCATGCGGCAGCGAGACCTCGGCTGGCGGGATTTCGAATACGCCCCCGCCGTCGTCCGTCAACCACCGATACCCGAGCGCAAACGGGTGGGTGCCAGACGCAGTCCAGGCGATGCGGCCGGCGTTGGTCACCTCGACGTCGAGCGTCGCGCTGGCGGCTGCCGGCAGGGTGAGCGCCGCCGGCGCCGAATACGTCGCGCCATACCAGTCGGCGTCACTTTCGGTCTGCAAGCGCATGTCGAACACCGGATCGTGGACGAATAGCAGCAGTGCGCCGCCTAGCAGCACCCCGCCACTGGCCAGCGTCGGCCACCACACGCGCCGCGGCGTGGCACGGGCGAAGCCGGCTGCGAGCAGCGCCGCGTAGGTCACCGCCAAGGTGAGCATGCCGGCACGCGTGAGCGACAGCACGACGTTCGCGGTGCAGACGACGGCGATCGCGCCGGCGAGGAGGCTGGTCCAGCGCCGCCGCGCCATCGCCGACAGGACGATGGCCAGGGGCGCCACCATCTCGAAGTACATCGCCGCGATCGTGGCGTACTGAAAGGACGCGCTCACGCGCAGTTCGCCGCCGACGCGCGTCGGGGCGACCTTGAACAGCGCCAGCACCGGGTCGAGCTCCGCCCAGCGCAGAGCTTCGCCGATGCCGAGCAGCGCACTCAGGCCGCCACCCAGCGCGATGGCCCACAGCAGTCCGGTAATCTGCCGCGTGTCGCGTCCGAGCCGCACCGCCACGAGCATGAAGAACATCGCCACCAGCAGCCGCGCGACGAACCGGATGGCTTCGTTGGCGTACTCAGGTGAGGCAAGTCGCGCCGAGACCAGCGTGACGCACACGAACACGGAGGTGGGCAGCAAGAGCCGCCACTCACCGCGCGTTGGCAGCACCTGCGTCCGGCCAGGCGACCCGAGCAGTCCCGAGGCGAACCAGCCGAGCACCAGCAGCAAGAGGACCAGCTTGTCGTCGGTCAGGCCCAGTTGCGGCGTGCCGATCACGGGCGGAATGGCCTCGAAGGGCAGCAGACACCCGACCACCAGCGCCGCCACGTACAGCGCCGACGACCAGTCCACAGCCACCGCCCAGCGGCGGAGCGTCAACGAACGCGCGATGGTCCGAGGGTAGCCGAGGTGCGACGGACGTGCCGATGCGCGTGTGTCGCGCCGCGTGCGCCGCGCACTAAATTAGCATGTGCCCGAGCACGTGCAGCTGTCGTCCACGCACTCGAACCGGCTCACCGCGACGCGCCTGCCCCTCCAGCACGCCGTCCCCGCCCTCGCGGTCGCCCTGGGCCTGCTGCTGGCCATCGGCGCCGGGGCCATCGCCGCCACGCGCGGCTTCGACGGCCTCTACGGCCAGGACGCGTACGCCTACTTCGACTACAGCACCGCCTCGGTGCGGCAGTCGCTCCTGCACCTGGCACGCCTCGAACCCTTCTTCTGGCCGCCTGGCTACCCGCTCGTGGTCGCGCTGGCCTCGCTCGTCCTGGGCCCGGTCGCCCTGGCCGGCCAGCTCGTCAGCTTGCTCATGGGCGCGCTCGTTCCGCTCTTCACGGTGCTGCTCGTGCGCGAGCTGTGGCCCGACGACGTGGCCCTTGCATTGCTGGCGGGTGCACTTGTCGCCGTCTGCGGTCAGCTCTGGCAGTCGAGCGTCGTCGTGATGGCCGACACCACCGGCCTGGCCCTGGCCACCCTCAGCGCCGTCGCCCTGGTGCGCTATGCGCGCAGCCGGCACGTCGCCTGGCTGCTCCTCGCCAGTGCCACGATCGCCTACGCGACGCTCGCACGCTGGATCTATGGCCTGGTCGCCGTCCCGTTCGGTGTCTATGCCCTGACCATCCTGTTCGACGGTCGCCAGGTCACCCGCACCCGGATCT
>JAFAWJ010001187.1 GCA_019242065.1 Chloroflexota bacterium | reverse complement strand
CCGCATTCGGCGGCGACCAGGCGGCCGTCGTCAAACGCGAGCCGGCTCGTGGCCGTGCCTTTCGTCAGATGCAGCGTGCCCGTGTGCCGCGGCTCGCCAATCGACTGCACCACGGCCAGCAAGCTGACGTTGGCGAGCGAGCCCTTCAATGCGACCACAGGCGCTCGCTGCTCGTGCGCAATCGCATCATCCTTCGACGCACGCACGCCACCGACGGACTCGCCAACACCAGCGTCGCCCAGCTGTTTTGTCCGTCTGCGGGATACGGAACAACACGCAGTGGTTCAGCCTATCCAATCGGCGTTGAATTGCTGCCAGAGGCCGGTTGAGACACGGTGGAGCCACCTGGCGGACGACTTCGGCATACTGTGGGCAGCGGCATGGTAATCAGGGCTGAGCCCATCGACCGCTTGCGGGACGACGTCCGACTGCTCGGCGAGCTTGTCGGCGACGTCCTGCGCGAGCAAGGCGGTCAGGAGCTGTTCGACGACGTCGAGCACATCCGCACGGCGGCCATCGAGCTGCGATCGGGCCACGGCTCTGAGCAGTCGCTGCTGGAGTGGGCAGGTGCACAGTCGACGCATCGACTGATGCAGCTCGTGCGCGCCTTCAGCACCTACTTCCATGTCATCAATCTGGCGGAGCAGCACCATCGAGTGCGAACCTTGCGCGAGCGCGAGCGGACCAGCCCGGGCCCGCTGCACGAGTCGGTCGCGGCCGCGTTCGCCGAGCTGGATGCCGACGGGCTCGCACCGCTGGATGTCGTCCACGGTCTCGAGCGGCTGGACGTCCACCCAGTGCTGACCGCGCACCCGTCCGAGGCGCGGCGGCGGACCTTACTGCACCACCTCGAATTGACCTCGCAGCTCATCGACCAACTCGACGATCCGCGGGCCTCGCGGCGCGATCGCGACCGTGTCCTCGACGCGCTGCGCGCGCGGATCACGCTGATCTGGCAGACGGCTGAAGCGCGCTCCGAGCGGCCCAGCGTGCTCGACGAAGTGCAGAGCGTGCTCTACGTGCTCGGCGGCACGGTGTACGACGTGTTGCCGAACGTCCAGCGCGCAGTCGATTCGGCGATTCGCGCGGCGCTGCCGTCGGATGCGTCGCTGGCGCCAGGGGTGCACGTGCGGTTTGGCTCGTGGGTTGGCGGCGACCGCGATGGGAACCCGTCGGTCACGTCGGACGTCAGTCGCGCGGCGGCTCGGCTGGCCCGCTCGGCCATCCTTCGCCGCTACCGTGAGGACGTCCAGCAGCTGGGGCGCGAGCTCAGCATTTCGAGCCACCTCGTCGGCTGTTCGCCGGCGCTCCAGGCGTCGCTCGACCGGGATCGAGCGGAGCTGGGCGTTCAGGCCGTGGCCCAGTGGCGCGACGAGCCGTACCGCCGCAAGCTGGGCCTGATCGCCGAGCGGCTGCGACGCGCCGAAGCGGGTGGCGTCGGGGCCTACGCGTCTGCCGACGAGCTCGTCGACGACCTTCAGCTCGTGGTCGACAGCCTCCAGGCGTTCGCCGGCCAGCGGATTGCCCACGGCGGCCTGCTCGACCTGCGGCGGCGGGTCGAGGCATTTGGCTTTTCGCTCGCCGAGCTCGAGGTGCGCCAGCATGCCGCCCGACACGCGGCCGCGGTTGCCGAGCTGCTGGCGATCAGCGGGCAGCCCGGCTACCTCGACATGCCCGAGACGGACCGCATGGCGGCATTGGAGGCGCGCCTCGACGCCGACGCGCCGCTGGCTCTGCCGCCTGAGGCGCTGACCGCCGAAACCCGGGAGATTCTGGACACCTTCCAGGCGATCCGTGACATCCAGCAGTTGAACGGGCCGACCGGCGCGCAGACGTGCGTGATCTCGATGGCGCGCGCGCCGAGTGACGCCCTGGCCGTGCTGGTGCTGGCGCGCGAAGCAGGCCTCCTGGACGGCGACACCTGCAGACTGGACGTGGTCCCGCTGTTCGAGACGATCTCCGAGCTCCGCGCGTGCGGCCACATTCTCGCGCGCATGCTGGCGTCGCCGCCGTACCGTCGGGCGATTCGCGCGCGGGGCGACCGCCAGCAGGTAATGGTCGGCTACTCCGACAGCAACAAGGACGGCGGGTATCTCGCCGCCACGTGGAATACGTATCGGGCGCAGCAGGACCTCGCCGAGGCGGCTGCCGCGGCAGGCATCGACCTGGTGGTGTTCCACGGGCGAGGCGGGGCGGTCGGACGTGGTGGTGGACCGATGTATCGGGCGATCATGGCGCGGCCGGCCGCGGCGGCGTCGCCGAGCTTCAAGATCACCGAGCAGGGCGAAGTCATTTTCGCGCGCTACGGCAGCCTGGCCATTGCCCAGCGACACCTGGAGCAGGTGGTGCACGCGCTGCTGCTCTCGTCGCTGCACGGCAGCGTCTCGGACGTAGCTCAGGAGTGGATCGAGGTCGTGGATCAGCTGGCCGAACGCTCGCGCGCGGCGTATACGCACTTCACGCGCGACGTGCCGGAGTTCATGGCCTTCTTTCTGGCGGCCACGCCGTTTCCTGAGCTTGCGACGCTCAATCTGGCATCGCGGCCGGTCAGCCGCATGGCGCGCACGGAGCTGCCCGACCTCGAGGACATGCGCGCTATTCCGTGGGTGTTTTCCTGGACCCAGGCGCGCATCAATTTGCCAGGCTGGTTCGGGCTTGGGACCGCCCTCAGCGAGCGGATCGACGCGGGCGGGCTCGAGGAGCTGCAGCGCATGTATCGGACGTGGCCGTTTTTTGCCAGCGCTATCGATAACGCGCAGCTTTCGCTCGGGACAGCCGATGTGCCGACAGGGCGGCGGTATGCGGCGCTGGCCTCGGATGACGTGCGCGGCGTCTTCTCGGCCATCCTGGGCGAATACGAGCTTGCCGTCGAGTGTGTGCTGGCCGTGACGCAGCAGCACGAGCTGCTGGAGCGATCGCCGGTGCTGGCGCGGTCGATCAAGTTGCGCAACCCGTACGTGGACGCGCTGCACGTTGCCCAGCTGGCCTTGCTGCGCCGCTTCCGCGCGGGAGACCCCGACGCCGAGGTGCTGGATGCGATCCACCATTCCATAAACGGCATCGCCGCGGGACTCCAGACGACAGGGTAGTTCTTATTTGGGCGGAGCCCGCGCATGCGCGGGCTCCCCGAGGGGCGCATGCGCCCCTCGGCCCAGCGGTGCATGCACCGCTGGGTACTGACGCAAGGGTCAGGGGGCGTGCCGCCCCCCGCCGCCGTTCGCTGCGCTCACTCCCGCGGCGTCCCCCCTGCGTACGCGCTAGCCGCGACTGGCGACCTTGGAGTGCCGAGTCGAGACGGCGAACGGCCACAGTGTGAAGGATCACAACATCCAAGTTGACGATCGACGACGAATGTGGATGTATCGACGACACCAGGTTCAGGGCGTGATCGACTTGTTGGCGGCGCACAGCACGTAGCGCAGGGGGGACGCCGCGGGAGTGAGCGCAGCGAACGGCGGCGGGGGGCGGCACGCCCCCTGACCCGGCGCGTGAGCACCCAGCGGCACATGTGCCGCTGGGCAGGTGGGCGCATGCGCCCACCTGAGGAGTGCGCGCATGCGCGCACTCCGCCCAAAATTAATGCCGGATGCCGTTGGGGAAGACCTGCTTCAGGAGCCGGTCGGAGACCACGAAGGTGCGGCGGCGGGCTTCGACTTTTCGGCTCTGGCTCCACGCCCGCAGCGCGACGATTGCCCAGGCAGCGCCCGCGGCCAACCACAGCAGCGCGTCAATCCCCCGCGCGGTGTCCTCACGACTTCGACGAACGGATGCTGGTGGGGTGCCGTACATGAGTAGTGCCTTCTGTTGCTCCTTGCGGGGGTACCGCGCGGCCACTATACGGACCGACCC
>JAFAWJ010000740.1 GCA_019242065.1 Chloroflexota bacterium | reverse complement strand
ATGGGCGAATCCAGCAGTGCCGCGCCCTTGTCCCACAGCGCCTGCTGCTGTCGCCACAGCGGCGCGAAGCGCTCCGGCGCACCCATGCTGTCCAGGAAGTACGTGGCGGTGAAGGCATACACCGAGGCCTGCAGGTACGCACTGCGCGCGCTGTCGGTATGACCTGCCGCCAGTGCCGCATCGCCGATGGCCGCGAACTGATCGCCGGCGTCGGTGAGCGCCTGGACGGCACTGGCCGCATTGCCATCCGTGATGCGGTCGGCGACGGCGAGCGCAGAACCGACGTCCACGAGCCCGTAGCGCGCGAAGCCGAGCATCACCAGGAAGTTGAAGTTCAGGTCCTCGTCTTTGAAAAACATGTCATGCGCTGTGGCAGCGGGGGTGGCGGCCGGCGTGGCTGGGGCGGCCTGTGCGCCGACGGACGTCGGCAGGAGGCTGGAGGCGAGCAGCGTGCCGGCGCCGGCGAACGCGGATCCGCGGATCAAGGCTCGACGATTCATGATGTTCTCCTTGTGGCGCACTGCTCATCCAGTCGAGCGACCGACAGCAGCGACAGATTCAGGATGTGGAGACGTGTGAGCAAACCGAACAAGGCTGTCTGGTCGGCCACGCGGCCGTCCAGGAGCGACGTCCCGGACCTCGGGTGGGAGACCTCGAAGTCCCCGAACCAGTCATCCCAGCCGGACGGGAGTTCACCCTTCACGACGATCTGGTAGTGCACTCCAGGCTCGCGTGAGCGTTGTTCGTGCATGCCGCCATTGTCCGCACCGCGCCTACCCCGCCGCGTCCCCCACAGGGGTTATTTGAGGGGTTATCTCGCGTACCCGGCGCGATACTCCGGGCATGCTGATTCGCATCGAGGGCACCGATCTGCCAGGTCGTGCCTGCGGGCCGGCCCCCGATTTTTCGGAGGGATACCACAATATCCACGTCGCTGTTCAGGGCCGTGGGCGGCAGGACCTCCTGGGCCTCATGCCCGCCGACGTCCCATCCGCGTGCTGGGAGCTTGCGTGCCAGGTTGTCTCGGTGCCGCCCGCTGCTGATTTGCGGGGACGCCAGATCCAGGGCAGCCCTGGCAAGCGGTTCATCTACGTGACGTGGGGCGTGGTCGACGCGGCAGGCTCGTTCAGGATGTTCCGCCGCGCCAAGCTGTGGCTCGACGCCGTACCCGACGAAGTGATGCGCGCGGCAATCGATGGTGACCGGCTGGTCGGGCGGCTCGGACTGAGCGACGCCGCGGGCTGGCCGCTGTGCGCCGCCGTGCGGCCGCCGCGTATTGCGTGGTCAGCGAGTTAGAAGAAGAAAATCAGGCCGCGGGCGCAGCGGCGGGGACTGGCGCGGTGGCGGGAGTGGGGGTGGGGGTGGTACTCGCGGTGCGGACCTCGATGAAGCCGTACACCTCGGGCAGGATGAACGTCGCCGCCAGGAGACCCACCAGCGGGAAGATCGCCGTGAAGAACGTCGCGTTCGCGGCACCAATCGCGCTGAAAAACGCGGGGAACAGGAAAATGCCGAGAAATTGCGGCAGCTTGGAGTGAATGTAGCCAAAACCTGACGCCACGCCCCGATAGCGCGGTGCCGCCACCATCGAGGGGATGGTCATGACGTTCTCGGCGTCCCAGTAATGCCCCCACAGCATGGCCGCCGCGGCGATTGGCACCAGCCACAGCACGTTCATGGCGATGGCTGCCCCAGCCGCCAGTAGCGACACGAAGACGATGCCGAAGCCCCACTGGCTCAACCGCTTCTGACCGATGCGGTGGACGATCTGGGGTCCGACAAAGCCCGAGACAATCGCGACGCAGTAGATGCCGAACGTCAGGACGTTCGACATCAGGATGCCCGAGACACCGAGCAGTACGAACAGGACAGGCAAATAGAAGGCAAAGGTGGAAAACTCCAACGCCTGAGCCCACGACGCAATCCAGGCGAACAGGCTCGCCCGACGCTTGGTCGGATCCGACCAGATCTCATGGAAGAAATCGGTGAATCGTCCGGTCGGCATGCTGACGTCGGTATCCGGGAGCATGTCCAGGACGTCGCCGTACATCTCGCGGGTGACACGCTTGGCTTCTCGGAATCGACCTTTCTGCACCAGCCAGATCGCGGTTTCCGGCAGATCCAGCCGCATCAGCAACAACACGAAGGCTGGCACCGCGCCCAGCCCCAGGGCAACACGCCACAAGACGTCCGGCAGCATGCCTGCCGCGTACATGGCGGTAATCACCACGATAGCCGCGACTTCGCCGATGGCGAACATCGCTTGCCAGCGGTTACCCATCGTCTCGCGCTTGCCAGCCGGCAGCGCCTCCATGATGTAGGTAAAGCCAACGGCGACATCGGCCCCCAGGGGGATCCCCAGCAGCAGACGGATCACTGCCAGCGTTTCCATATTGGGCGCGAATGCCTGGGCCAGCGCCAGCACGATGAACGCGATCATCGTGCCGAGGAACATGACGCGGCGGCCGACGCGGTCCATCAGCCAGCCACCGGCCAGGGCGCCGACGATGGCGCCCGCCTGGGTGCCCGCCGACGCCAGACCCAGCAGCAGCGGCGAGGGATGGAACTGCGCGCTGAGAAAGATCAGCAGGAACGAAATGGCGTACAGGTCCCAGGCTTCGATGAAGATCGAGGCGATCATCATCCAGCCGATGCGCGAGCCGCTGGGACTGTATTTCTGGACGAGGTGGGCGGTCGCTTGCTCGGCGAGCTCTTGCGATTCTGTCAGTGCGAGTGCCACGGGTGTGTGCTGACCCTCTCTCTAGCGCGCGGCGTGTTGCCGACGCTGCTTGCAGCGGGCGTGCCACGCGCCCACAGTCGAGAGCCAGCAGAACGCCGACGCGGCGGACGAGCCATAACTGCCACATGAGTCCTTACTGGATGGAGATCTGGCCGGGACTCAGCGTGGCGGCCAGCGC
>JAFAWJ010001104.1 GCA_019242065.1 Chloroflexota bacterium | reverse complement strand
CGGGCCGACGAGCGGCAAGGAGGGCCTGCACCTCAACGTCGCCCTGGTCCGCACCCTGCGCGAAGCGCTGGGCGACGACGACATCATGCTGGACTGCTGGCAATCAATGGAGCCGGGCTACGTCATCGATCTCGCGGAGCGCATTGCCGAATACCGCCCGCGCTGGCTGGAGGAATGCTGCATGCCGGACCGCGTCGACAGCTACCGCGCGGTTCGCGAGAGAACCAGCATCCCGCTGTCCGGCGCTGAGCACGAATACACGCGCTGGGGCTTCAAGCGTTTCATCGACGCCGACGCGCTGGACATCCTGCAGCCCGACATCTACTGGTGCGGCGGCATTTCCGAGACGCTGAAGATTTGCGCCTACGCGACAGTGCACGACCTCATCACGATCCCGCACGGCCACTCGACGCCCGCCGGCATCCATGTCTCGGTCGCGCAATCGCCGATCCACACGCCCTATCAGGAATACCTGCTGAAGTGGAACGAGATCCACCAGCATTTCCTTGCCCATCCGGTCAAGCCGGTGCGCGGCGTCATCGAGGTTCCGGAGCGCGCGGGTATCGGCATGGACCTCGACCCGGCGAAGATCGAGGCGGAGGAGGAGGTGTTCGCCGACTAAGCTCGCGGGTTCATGACTTGCCGCTGCGGCCAGGCTCGCTCAGCCGGTAATACGAGAGAAACATCCGAATCGTCTCGTCCGCCACGTCCGTATCCGCTACGGGCGGGCGGTCCTGTCCCATCATCCACGGCCACAACGAGAACTGGTTCAGCATACCCATGAACTGGTGAGCCGCTAGCGTCGGGTCGCGGCACTCGAGAATGCCCACCTCGTTCAGATGGGCGAAGTAACGGATGAGCCGCTTCGTCTGCGGTTCCATGACCGCCGCGAACTCCTCGGCGATCCACGGGAACTGGCGGCTGTCGGCCACCACCATGCGCAGGAAGCCGAGATATCCGGGGTTCTTGTGCAGGTCCGAGATGACCCGGGCAACGAGACGCAGGACCTCCTCGACATCGCCCGTCGTCTCCATGCCCACCGGGAAGGCGTGCTCGAGCTGACGCGACACACGCTGCAGCATGTCGCGGAACAGATCCTCCTTCGAGGCGAACTGGTTGTAGAGCGTCCGGCGGGCGACGCCCGCCGCTTCGGCCAATTCGTCCATGCTGACAGCGCCGAACCCGCGCTGCAGGAACAGCTGTTGCGCCGCCTGCACGATCGCCTCCCGCGAAGCACCACGCCGTCCCTTCGCCTCCATCGCCTCGAAAAAATCGCCGCCACCCATGCGCTTTCCTCCTTGCACTCTTCGGTGCATATAGATATATTGCACAGTGCAGTGCAGATCAAGGGGTGGCAAGCGTAAGACGCGCCGCTCCCGCGCCGCCGCTGCAGCGAACGCGCCACCCATGTCCAGCGAGAGAGCACCCCGATGTTGAGGTTTCCGGTCATCGCAGCCGCCCTGCTGGCTACGACCGTCGCCGGCTGCCACAAGAAGGAAGCGCACGATCTTCCAGCCCGGCCCGTCCGCACCGTCACGGTCGAGCATGCAGCGCCAGGCGAGACCGTTTCGCTTACCGGTCAAATTCGCGCCAAGGATGAAGTCAGTCTGGCCTTCCGCATCGACGGCCGCGTGCTCGAGCGCCTGGTCAATGTGGGAGACGCGGTGGAGCCGGGGCAACTCGTGGCCCGCCTCGACCAGAAGGACCAGCAGAACTCGCGCCTCTCGGCGAGTGCCGGTCTCGCCTCTGCCGTAGCAGCGTTGACCCAGGCACGCCTGACCTACGGGCGTCAGCAGGAGCTTCTCAAGGGCGGCTGGACGCCGCGGGCGAAGTTCGACGACGCCCAGCAGGCTTTCCTGATGGCGCAGGCGCAGGTCGACGCCGCCCAGGCACAGCTGCGCCTGACGCAGGATCAGCTGAGCTACACAACCCTGTTCGCGGACGCCGCCGGCACGGTCACGTCAACGAGCGTCGAGCCGGGCGAGGTGGTGCGTGCCGGGCAAACGATCGTGCAGCTCGCCCGCAAGGGCGGACGTGATGCCGTGTTCGACGTGCCCGAGCGGCTCATGCGCACCGGCCCGCGCGACCCGGTGG
This sequence comes from Chloroflexota bacterium, assembly GCA_019242065.1. Next base: position 1,430 of record JAFAWJ010001104.1, on the reverse strand, counting down.
TGCAGGTCGCCCTCAGCAACGATCCGAGCATCCGCGCCATCGGCCGCGTGCGGGAGGTCGCACCACAGGCGGACTCCACGACGCGGACGTGGCAGGTCAAGGTTGGCATCATCGATCCGCCCGCTGTCATGGCGCTGGGTGCGACGGTGACCGGCAGCATCATGGTGGCCGCGCCGCCGGGCGTCGACATTCCGTCCAGCGCGATGACGGAGGCGAACGGGCAGCCGGCCGTGTGGGTGTTCGATCCGCGCGCCCAGACCGTGTCGCTGCGTCAAGTCGGCGTCGCCCGTTACGAGGCGGCGGAGGTGGTGATCTCGCGCGGCCTGGAAGCGGGGGACGTCGTGGTGACCGCCGGCGTGCAGGCGCTCCGACCCGGCCAGAAAGTTCACCTGCTGGGAGCAGCGTCATGAGCCGCTTCAACCTCTCGGAATGGGCGCTCGGGCACCGTTCGCTGGTGACCTACTTCATGCTGCTCATTCTGGCGGCGGGCATCTGGTCGTACTTCCGGCTCGGCCGGAGCGAAGATCCGGATTTCACCGTCAAGACCATGGTTGTGCAGGCGCAGTGGCCGGGCGCCAGCGCCGCCGACACGCTCGAGCAGGTCACCGACCGCATCGAGAGCAAGCTGCAGGAGACGCCCAATCTCGATCACCTCAAGAGCTACACCGGCGCGGGCCAGGCGACGATCTTCGTCAGCCTCAAGGACTCCACGCGTCCCGCGCAGGTGCCCGACGTCTGGTATCAGGTGCGCAAGAAGGTGCACGACATCGAGAACACCCTGCCGCAAGGCGCTGTCACCGCCTTCAACGACGAGTTCGGCGACACCTACGGCATCGTCTACGGGTTCACAGCGGACGGCTTTACCGCGCGCGAACTGGAGGACGCCGTCGTCGATGTCCGCAAGCGGCTGCTGCAGGTTCCGGACGTCGCCAAGATCGACATTCTCGGCGCGCAGGACGAGCGCGTGTACATCGAGTTCTCGACCGAGCAGATGGCTGGACTCGGGATCGATCGCGCGGACCTGATTAACGCGCTGCAGGAGCAGAACGCCGTCACCCCGGCCGGCGTGGTGCAGACCGGCGACGAAAAGATCCTGGTGCGGGTCTCGGGTTCGTTCCAATCGACGCGCGACATTCGCGACGTGAACTTCGTCGCCAAGAACGGCCGCTTCGTTCGCCTGGGCGACATCGCACAGGTGGTGCGCGGCGCCGCCGACCCGGCGCAGCCGATGTTCCGCGTCAACGGCAAGCAGGGCATCGGCCTCGTCATCGCCATGCGCAAAGGCGGCGACGTGCTGGCGCTCGGGCGCAACGTCGCAGCGGCATGACCGAGCTGATGGCCGGTCTGCCGGTCGGCATCGAACCGGTCCTCGTCGCCGATCAGCCGGTGACGGTCGCGCACGCGGTGGACGACTTCATGGAAGCGCTGTG
>JAFAWJ010001030.1 GCA_019242065.1 Chloroflexota bacterium | reverse complement strand
CGGGGATATCGACTACGCGTCGATTTACGACTCGTTCACGATCACGGTGGTCGAGACGATCGAAGACCTGGGCTTCTGTGTGAAGGGCAAAGGTGGCCAGTTCGTCGCCGACGGCGGCCTGCGCGCCCGCGGCGGGCGGCTGCCGGTCAACACCGACGGTGGCGGGCTGTGCAACAACCACCCGGGCATGGGCGGCATGATGAAGATCCTCGAAGGCGTGCGCCAGGTGCGCGGCGAGGCGGCGCCCGAGGTGCAGGTTGCAGACCTGGAGCTTGCCCTGGTGCACGGCACTGGCGGGTCGCTGGGCACACGCATGGCCAGCGCCACGCTCATTCTGGGGGTGGAGGACGCATGACCTCGTCGGTGACTGAACAGGTGCTGCCAGCACCCGCGCCGTTTGTCTTGCCCGAGGTCAAGCCGTTCTGGGACGGCACCGCCGAGGGCAAACTGCTGCTGCCACGGTGCCTGGAGTGCCGCACGGTGATCTGGTATCCCAAGCCGTTCTGCCCCTCGTGCGCCTCGACGCGGGTGGAATGGGTGCCTGCTTCCGGACGCGGGACGATCTACAGCTTCACCGTCAACCGTCGCGGCGTGGCGGACCTGTCCGCGTATCGCAACGCGGGCGTGTATGTGCTGGCGTACGTCGAGCTGGAGGAGGGTCCACGGATGATGACCAATATCGTGGACTGCGATCCCGAGAGTGTGCGGATCGGACAGAACGTGGAGCTGGTCTTTCACGACACGGGCGAAGGCAACGCCCTGCCGAGATTCCGTCCCGCGAGCGGCTGATGCCCGTAGAGCGGCTGCTCGAGGCGCCGGCGCGCGTGCCGCTGGCTATCGCCCAGGTGCTGGCCGAGGCGGGCATCGACTTCGTCTTTGGTATGCCCGGCGGTCGTACCGGTGCCATCTTCGACGCCCTGTACGACTACCGCGACCGCATCCGCGCCGTCCTCGTGCGCGAAGAGGGCCTGGCCGCGGTCATGGCCGACGTCTATGGCCGACTCACCGGCAAACCAGGCGTAGCCATGGGCCAGGGCGCGTTCCTGCTCACCAACGCCGGCATGGGCATCGTCGAGGCCTATCTGGCCGGCTCACCCGTGCTCCTGCTCTCAGACCTGAGCGACGGCTCGCCACTGTCGCACCATGCCCCGTATCAGGCCGGCACGGGCGACTACGGCACCTGGGACGCCAAGGCAACCATCGCCGGTTACACGCAGCGGGTGTTCGTGGCCCAGGAGCCCGCCCAGGCCGTCCAGGACACGCAGCTGGCGATCAAGCACGCCCTGTCAACCCCGTCCGGCCCGGTGGCCGTGCTGTATCACAGCCGGGCCCTGTCCGCCGAGGTCGGACCCGAGACCAGCCCACGACTGTACGCGACTTCTGCGTACCTGCCAGCCCAGCGCCATGGTGCGCCCAGCGATGCCGTGGACGCCGCGGCGCGCCGGCTGCGGTCCGCCGCGCGACCGGTGATCATCGCGGGCAACGGCGTCCGACTGGCACACGCCCAGAAAGCGCTACGCGCGCTGGCCGAGCTCCTGGATGCCCCCGTGGCGACAACTGCCGCTGGCAAGGGCGTTTTTCCAGAGACGCACCCGCTGGCCCTGGGTGTCTTCGGCACCTTCGGGTTGGAAGCCGCCAATGTCGTCATCTCCGAGGCGGACGTCATCTGCGCGGTCGGCACTCGCCTCGGCCCGACGGACACCGCCAACGAGCATCCCCTCTTGCTGGATCCCCAACGTCAGGCGTTGATTCAGATCGACGTCGAAGCGCGCAACGCCTCATGGACGTTTCCCGCCGAGCACCCGCTGGTCGGCGACGCAGACGTCGTCCTGGCGCAACTGCAGGCGGCGCTGGTCTCGGCCGGCGCAACACCCTCGCGCAACGGCCGCGCGTCGCGGGTCGTCGAGGCCCATCGGCGGTTCGCGTCGTTCGACACGGATGCCTCTACCTCGGACGAGTCGCCGATTCACCCACTGCGGCTGATCAAGGAGCTCCACCGCGCGCTGCCAAACGACGCGATCGTCACCGGAGACGCCGGCGAGAACCGCCTCTTCATGCTGCACCACTTCCAGACGAAGGAGGGCATGGAGTACATCCAGCCCGCGGCTGTCGGTGGGATGGGCTATGCGCTGCCCGCCGCGCTGGCGGCCAGGCTCGTCTATCCGCGGCGGGCGGCCGTGGCCGTGTGCGGCGATGGTGGCTTCGGCATTGCGATGAACGGACTGCTGTCGGCCATCGAGGAGCGCATCCCGATCGTGGTCGTCGTCTTCGACAACAGCATGCTCGGCTGGGTGCGCCACGGTCAGGATGAGCGACCGATTGCCTCCACGTTCGCCGCGCACGACTACGCGGCGATTGCGCGGGCGATGGGCTGTGTGGGCCTGCGCGTCACCGAGCCGGCGCAGATCGCGCCGGCCCTGGCAGAAGCGCTCGCAGCCGACCGTCCGTGTGTCGTGGATGTGGTGACCTCGGGACGCATGACGTTCCGCGAGGTCACCGCCGATCTATCGCGGCTACCGCGACCAGAGGTTCAGGCGCTGGTCTGAAAATCGACCACGACGTGTGGGGTCGCAACTGCGACCGTGCCGTACAGCGGTCAACGCGCCTTGAAGCGGTTGACGAGGTCCTGACCCTGGGCCTCGCTGACACCGCCCAGCTCGAAGTGCACGTGGACGGAGTTGAACAGGCTGACATCGGGTCGGACCGGGGCGCTGCGATCCTGCCTGGCTTCGATTGAGGCCGATATCGAACGCAGCGGCACGCCGTCCTGTCTGGCGAGGACCTGGATCAGCTCGACGCCGCAGGCGGCGACGCCTGAAAGGAACAGCTCGCCGGGCCCAATGGCTTCGCCCGGGCAGCCGTTCTGGACCGGTCCGTCGGCGATCAGGTGCTGATCGCGTGCACTGACCAGCACGCGGCCGAACGTTTCGGTCGACTGTGCGCGTGTCTGATACACACGCGTCTGGGGAGCTTCGGTCATCAGGCTGTATATTTTGCCGCGAATGACCAGTGGCGAACGTATGCCGGCCGTGTTCATCGGCCACGGCACTCCCTTCAACGCGCTGCACACCAATCGCTTCACCGAAGCCTGGAGTGCCTTCGGTCGCCAGATCCCGCGCCCGAAGGCGATTCTGGCCGTCTCGGCGCACTGGTACATCGGCGCGACGGCCGCCACGGCCATGCCGCGACCGCCGACCGTGCACGACTTTTACGGCTTCCCGCAAGAGATGTATCAGATCAATTACCCGGCGCCGGGTGCGCCGGAGCTGGTCTCCGCGCTGCGGGAGCTGATTGCGCCGGTCTGGGTGGAGCCCGATACCGACCAGTGGGGGCTGGATCACGGCACCTGGTCGGTGCTGGTGCACATGTTTCCGTCGGCGGATATTCCGGTGGTCCAGCTGTCCATCGACGGCCGACAACCCGCTGAGTATCACCTCGAGCTGGGGAAGCGGCTCGGGCCGCTGCGCGACGCGGGGGTGCTGGTGATGGGCTCGGGCAACATCGTGCACAACTTGCGGTTGATGGACCGTAGTCGGCCTGGCGAAGGTCCGGCGTGGGCGTCGCGGTACGACTCGCTCATCCAGCGCTACGTGCAGAACGGCGACGACGCGGCGCTGGTCGAGTACGAGCGGCACCCGGACAGCGAGCTGGCGGTGCCGACGCCGGATCACTATTTGCCGCTGCTGTACGCGGTCGGCCTGCGGCGCAACGACGACGGGTGTGCGGTGATCGTCGATGGAATGGACATCGGGTGCGTGTCGATGACCTCGGTGAGGCTGGGTTGAACCGCCCGGCGACATAAATCGGTCAGCGTCACCGGATGCGTCATCCTGAACCCGAGTTTCGGTTCCTGACACGTGACCGTTACAACGACGGAGCATTCTGAACTGAGTTTCGGTCGCTGACACAGGACAGTTCGCGCCGACAGAGGAAGTAAGTCGACAGACGTACGCCGGGGAGGGTTGACCAGTCCGCCGGGGCGACAGGTATCCTCCTGCGGAACCTGGTGGGAGAGGGGTGTACTGGTGCCGTGCGCGCTGCGCTTGCCTTGCTGGCGTAATTGTCCGTACATTATCACCTTGAAGTGAGGCGGCGGACCGCGGCGAGTTGCGTACGAGTTCTGCTCGTCTACAGCCTCCTCCGCCCCGTCCTCGGTATCGGCCACCAGTTGACCGTGGCCGCAGTCGCCGAACTGCTGCACGCCACCGTCGCGAGCAATGTCTGGCAGCCGCTGGTGGACCGCCTCGGACTGGACCCGGTCTACGTCGGCGCCGCGATTCGCGCCGCCGGCGGGGTGCGCGTCGTGGGATTCGCCATCGCCGGTCCGCTGGGCGCCATCCTGCACACCTGGTTGCCCGTGGTCTGTCTCGGCGCCGACCACGTGGTCGGCCAGGCGGCCGTCAGCATGGTCGCCGCGCCCGGCGCGCCAGCCCTCGGACGCGGACTGACGGCGTTCGGCGCCGACGTGATCTGGCTGGCGCTTGGTCTCTGGCTGTTCTGGCGCTGGCGCACGCGCCGCTGGCAGATCGCTCTGGTGGGCCTGCTGATCCAGGCCCAGGTGGCCGTCCATCACCTCTTCGAAGCGCAGGTGAACATCGCGGACATCGACGCCTCCGGGCTGCCCTTCGCGGTGGAGGTCGCCGTGCCGGGTGGTGGCTGGTTCACCACGGGTCTGGCGAGGCTGTCCAACGGCGAACGCGATTTGCTGATCGGCGGCGTCCTGCTGGTGCTGGGGTACACGTGCGCGGCGGTGGTAGTTGCGGCGGGCTCCGGGTTCGCACGCCTGATCCGTGGTCTGCGCAGGCAACGGCGCATACCGCCAGTTCCGCCGCCGGCCCGGGCGCGCTGGTCGATCGGGCTGATCAGCCTTGGCGTGGCACTGATGACCACATGGTCGCCGATTGGCGCCCTGGCGCTGGGTGCGTCGAACTGGCAGGCGACTGCCACGCTCACCACCGTCGGCGTGCCGCACTCCGGTGCAGCCAGTAACGA
>JAFAWJ010000641.1 GCA_019242065.1 Chloroflexota bacterium | reverse complement strand
CGGCCATGGCCAGGCCGTCGCCCTGCTGGATCCACAGCAGGACGGTCTCGCCCAGCTCCTCGACGAGCTGGCTGGCCAGCAGGTCGAAGGCCTGCAGTGGTTCGAGGCGCTGCGCGGCGGCGGTCCCGAGCGCGACCAGGCCTGGCCCGGGCAGATAGTGGCCATCGCGTGGCGAGCGGCTCACCAGGCCCAGGTTGCGCAATGTCGTCAGGATTGCCAGCAGCGAGCTGGGCCCCACGTCGATGGCTTTGCTCAGCGCCGTGAGCGACAGCGGGCGCTGACTGGAGGCCAGGTGTTCCAGCACTCGGACGGCGCGGGCAACGGCTGGGACGCGCTCGCGATAGGAGGGTTGCGGTGGCGCCATGGCAAACAGGGTCGTCAGTGTGCTTGAAGGATACCCAGCTCCCCGTCTCAATAGAACACCGTGCGCGCCCTGTGGCGTGGCTGCGCCTTGTAAGCCGGCTGCTGACCGCGGTTCCACAACAGGTAGTCGAGCTGCATCGACGTGACGCCGTCCAACTCCGCACGCATGAGCTCCACGGCATGCAGCGCACACGCGCGAATCGCCTGTTCCTCCGGCGAGCCGGCCGCGATCAGGTCCCCCCGATTGATGCGCGCCAGCAGATCGGCGTCGTACTCGAGCACGCCGTCGACCCGCAGCACGTGGGGCACCAGGTTGTCCGCAAACATCGTCAGCCGGTCCAGGTCGTCGAAGCGCGCCACGCCGGCGAGCGACAGGTCAGCCGCCGTGAGTTGGGCACGCTTGTAGAAACCAACGTCGCGATAGAACGGCATCTCGCCGAGCAACGGCACGAGCTGTTCGGCCGAGTGGTCGGCGGCCTCGACGAGCGCGGCGAAGCTGCCGCGATAGCGTGTGGCGATCAGCTCGCCCAGGTCGTTGAGCGCGCGTGAGAACAGCCCCATGAGCTCGTCGACGACGGCGTCAGGTATGGTCTGGCCGAAGATGCCCGCGCAGTCGGCGGGCTGCAGTCGGCGCAGATCTTCGACCGTCATTGGCCAGGCATCTTTCAGCCCGGCGGCGACGGTGAAATAGCCCGACAGACCCTGCCGCTTGCGCAGGTGTGGAAAGTAGCCGCTGCCGAAGTTGATGGCATCCAGCGTGACGAGATACGCGAGCGTCGCTTCGGAGCCGTCCAGGTAATGGGTCCGTGGATCGAGTTCTGGCGCGCGCAGCTGCTCGAGGGGCAACGCGCGCGCGTAGGACCGGAGCGCGGCCGGGTCATTCGCGACACGCACGAAACGACTGGCCGCCGCCAGTCGTGCGGCATGGGCGCGCACGTCGTCGAGCATGGGCACGGGTGTGTCGGGAATAATGCCTGAACCAGATGGCTCGCATCGCGCTGGACGCCATGGGCGGCGATCACGCACCGCTGGCTCCCGTGGCCGGGGCGGTGGCCGCGGCGCGCGCCTGGGGCCACGAAATCCACCTTGTCGGCCGCGAGGCAGACGTCCGAGCAGCCTTGCGCCAGCAAGGCGACCTGAGTGGTGTCGCGCAGCTGCTCCAGGTCGTGGATGCGCCAGACGTGATCGAGATGGGCGAGCATCCGGCATCGGCGGTGCGCTCGAAGCGACACTCGTCCATGGCCGTCGGCGTCGACCTGGTCAAAACGGGCGGGGCGGATGCGTTCGTGTCCGCCGGCAACACGGGCGGCGTGCTGGCGACGGCGCTGCTCGGGCTGCGGCGCATCGAAGGCATTACCAGTGAGCGGCCGGCCCTGGCGGCGCAGGTCCCGACGCTCAAAGGCTTCTGCGTGGTCCTGGACGTCGGCGCCAACGTCGACGTCAAGCCTGAATGGCTGGCCCAGTTCGCGCTGATGGGCAGTCTGTACGCGGAGATCGTGCTGGGCCACAGTCAACCGTCGGTGGCCACCCTGTCCAACGGCGAGGAGGAGGGCAAGGGCAACGCCACGCTGGTCGAGGCGATCCCGCTGATCCAGGCGCTGCCTATTCAGTACGTGGGCAATGTCGAGGGCAAGGACATCACGGCTGGCGTCGTGGACGTGGTGGTCGTCGACGGATTTGCCGGCAACGTGTTTTTGAAGAGCGCCGAGGGCGTCGTGGCGACGATGACCGAGCTGATTCGGCAGGAGCTGACGCGCAATCCGCTGTCGTCGCTGCTGGCATTAGGACTGCGGCCCGCGTTCCGCTCCGTCCGCCGCCGGCTGAGTTACGAGGAAGTCGGCGGCGTGCCGCTGCTCGGCGTCAATGGCGTGTGCATCGTGGCCCACGGCCGCTCGACACCGCTGGCGATGCAGAACGCCATTCGCGAAGCCGCCCGCTGCGTCGACCTCGGGCTCGTCGACAAAATCCGCGCCGGACTCGGCGCGGGGTCTGAGCCTAGCAGCCAGTGACGCTCAGGGGTTCTGAGTTGGACGCCCCTGAGTTGGTGGTTACCACCAGGCTGTAGTTCCCGGTCGGCAAACTGCTGGTCGGCAGGACCGCGGTGAGCTGGGTGGGCGATCCTGGACCGACGAGCGATAGGATCCGCGGCGTACCCGAGCTCGCCGGCCCGCCCAGGAGTTGAACGTCGGCGCCGTTGGAAGTCGGCGGCGAGCCAAAGTTGGTCCCGTTGACGGTGAGGACCGAACCACAGTTGGCCGTCGTGGGCGCACTGCTGATCGTGGGTGCCGGCAAGAGCGTGGGCGCGGGCGTCTGCGTTGCCGCGGACGTTTGCGTCGGGGCCGGCGTCTGTGTCGGCTGCGGCGTATCCG
>JAFAWJ010000571.1 GCA_019242065.1 Chloroflexota bacterium | reverse complement strand
GGAGATCTGCTGTTCGGCCGCGGCCTCGGAGGGTGTGGGCGCACCGTTGGGCACGCCCGCGATTGGCTGCCAGGCCACGATCAGGCAGCCGCCATCGGCGTGCACCCGCCGCGCCAGCTCGCCCACGACCCAGCCCGTCAACTGCATGGCGCGCGTGTTGTCGCCCGCCAGCGGCTCCTGGCCGAAGAGGGCCGCGGTGTTGAGCATCGGCAGCATGCCGGTGCGGTCGTACAGCCCCGACAGGCTGGCGCCCAGGGCGTAGCACGTGTAGCAGTTACCAAGCGCATACCGATTGATGGCATCCACCAGCGGGCGCAGGGCGGGCTCGTGGCGTGCGCGCAGGCCGACCTCGTACGTGCGACTGGCCCAGTGCAGACGGTTTTCGGGAATCCAGTCGACTGCGTAATAGATGTCGTTGAGGCCAGCCAGCAGCACGACGGTTTGCGGATGCAGGGCCTCCACCTTGCCCTGGTAGACCAGCAGGGTGTCGATCGTGGTCATGCCCGGGTAGCCAGCATTGAGCATCTCGGCATTCGGGCCGTCGGTGGCGCGCAGGCCCTGCTCGAGGTAGGCGGGGATGGTCTGATCGTCCGGGGCATCCCAGCCGTAGGCGGTGGAGCCGCCCACCATGGCGGCAACGGTTGTCGGTGTCGCGGGGCGTGGGGCGCCGTTGAGACGCAGACCGTTGGCGTCGTAGACGGGGCCCCCGTCGGGGGAGACGTAGTTGGGTTTGAACCAGGCGACCAGGAGCGGGTCGGGCTGGGTATCGTCGGTGGGGGTGGCCAGGCCGACGAAGTGGGCGGCGTGGAGTTCGGCGTACAGGCGCAGCCCACCTTCGAGGATGGCGGCGGCGAGGGCGAGGCCGATGCAGGCCATGATGATGGCGGCCTTACTCATCGGACGCGAAACTCGTCGGGGTTACTGGATGTGCGTCGTGGTGTGGTGGCGTACGCGAGCAGAGAAAGACCCATGTCTCAGGACTGGCAGATCGACAAGCGATCGGTCACGCGTACGCCAGCCACACGGGGTTGATCGCACTGACCACGAGCACGCCAGGGGCAAGTGATGAGTCAGGGGTGGGCCGGACCACACGACGACATTGGTGCAAATCAGTCATCCGAACGAGCAATCATGCGCAGCGCGACTTCCCAGAGCAACAAGTAGATGGCGATCAGCATCAGCGCCACGGCGAAGATCAGCAGGTTCGCGATCTGCCCGAAGGTCCGCACGTCGGCCAGCTTGGTATACGCGGCCAGCCCCAGCGTGACGATGGCGCCCGCCAGAAAGACGCCGCTGAGCAGCATCGTCGCGCCACCCTCGGCGGTCGTCCGCGGCGGTCGAAAGTCCCCAAAGTCAGGTGGACGCTCGGTCTGTGGCTCCTCGGGGGGCGTCGAAACGGACACTGCGACGCTGAATGGTACTCGTTCCTTTATCCTCCCACGGCGATGTTCCGTCTCGTCGCCTGGTGCCTGCTCCTGGGGAGCGTCACGAGCGTGGCGTGCGTCGGACCGCATTCGACGGGTGCGTTGTGGTCGCAACAGAATCAGGACCAGGAACGCGCGATGTTCCAGCTCAGCGACGCCCAGCGTGCGAGCATAGCCCAGGCGTTCGAGAACGGCCTCGCGGACGAGGCCCTCCAGACGGAGCGGCAGCGGATCACAACCGAGCTACAGAATTGCCCGGGGCCGCCTCAGGCGCTGGGCCTCTCGTCTGGCGACAGTGTGCGGGACACGATCCGCGTGCGGGCCGCGGACGACGCGCAGCAGCTGGCGGCGGTGGCGCAGCTGGCGCAGGCCGACTGGTATACGCGGCGGGCGGCTGCTTCGGGCAATCCGGTGTTCTGCGAGCGCGCACAAAGCGCCTTGAATGGCAGCCTGCCTTCTCCTGGGGCTGGCGACTTGCTTGACGGGATTCCCTTGGCGACGGTGACCCGTGATCCGAGAGATCCGAGTGATGGTGTGCCGCTGACGAGCGACCCGCCGCTGGTGACGCTGAGCGAGTACGCGCTGAACTACGTGGATAGCGTGACCGCGGCGGCGCCGCTGCCGCAGTACCTGGCGGCGGTGTATGGCGGGCAGGTCTCGGGCTCGGCGGTGCGTGACCAGGAGGCGGCCGCCGACCTTGTGGACATGGAGGCTCCGGAGTACCCCGACTGGGAGCCTGACGCGCTGTACGCCGCGCTGCGCGGTGGGCAGGTGTGAGGATCTTCTTCGCGGTGCCGCGCTCGGCGTGGGTTGACCTGAACTTGCGTCGCTCGCTCGAAGACATGGGCCACGAGCTCGTGCGCTTCGACTTTCCTGGCTGGCCTGACGACGGCGACGTCAGCTGGCGGCAGCACGGCAAGCCGCGCACCAACCAGCGCTTGCTGGAGACCTTTCGATCCGCGGGGCGGGTGGACCTCTTCTTTGGATATTTCTACGCGTCAGTGGTGTACCCCGAAACGCTCGACGAGATTCGGCGCTCGGGCGTGCCCACCGTCAACTTCTCGTGCAACAACGTGCACCAGTTCGACCTGGTCCGCGACATCGCCGCGCACTTTGACGTGTGTGTGGTGCCGGAGCAGGCGGCGCAGGCCGATTTTGTCTCGGTTGGGGCGCGGCCGATCAGGATTCAGTTGGCGGCCAATCCACGTGTGTATCATCCGCTGGCCGAGCCGCGCCTGTACGACGTGACGTTCGTCGGGCAGCAGTATGCGGATCGGGCGGAACTGCTGCAGCACCTGTACGCGAACGGCGTGGCGGTGCGGGCGTGGGGGGCCGGGTGGCAGGCGCGCAAGCGGCTGGACGTGGCGCAGGTGAAGGCGGGGCTGGCGCTCATTGAAGATGAGCGGTGGGATGGGGTGCAGCGGCTGGTGCGCAAGCGCGTGGCGGGCGTCGCGGGTGGCAGCAAACGCGATGTCGACACGCGCGTCAAAGAGGATGGTGAAGACGGCGGTCTAGAGACTCCGATCCGCGCGCGCGCACCCAGCCCTATCGACACTTCGCGGTTTGGGGGACCGCGGCTGTTGCAGCGCGACCTCGTGCGCATGTTCTCGCAAAGCCGCCTCAGTCTGGGGTTTGCCACCGCTGGCGACTCGCACCTTGCCACGCGGCGGCTGCGGCACCTCAGGCTGCGCGAGTTCGAGGCGCCGATGTCTGGCGCGCTGTATTTGACGGAGGATCAGCCAGAGCTGGCCGAGTACTTCACGCCTGGCCGGGAGCTGCTTACGTATGCCGATCGCGACGATCTGCTCGAGCAGGCGCGCTTTTACCTGGCCCACCAGGAGCTGGCCGAGCGCATCCGCCGCGCAGGACTCGAGCGCGCCCGTCGCGAACACACCTGGCAGCACCGCTTCGCCGAGCTTTTTTTAATCCTTGGCTTGAAGATCTCGTGAGCGCGGCCGAGGAACGCCTCGCCAACGATTCGCGCTCGGAGCTGTGGGGCGAGCACCGCAGCCGGTATCGCTTCGCGGCGCAGTTCGTGGCCGGCCAGCGGGTGCTGGATGTGGCCTGCGGCAGCGGCTTCGGCCTGCGCATGCTATCTGATGCGCGCGCCTGGCCGATTGGCGTCGACTACGCCAATCAAACACTCTGCGACATCAAACGCGACCAGCCACGCACACGCCTCGTCACCGCCGACGCGACCCGTCTGCCGCTAAAGACAGCCTCAGTCGAGCATGTCGTCAGCTTC
>JAFAWJ010000243.1 GCA_019242065.1 Chloroflexota bacterium | reverse complement strand
GGCCATCGCTCGGATCAGGCGACAGGCATGTGAGTCGTGGGTAGCTTTCGGCCACGCGCGAATCTCCAGACCAGGAGAAACGAACACATCGGAAAACCTCGACGTAACTGAGATTGAGTTAAGAATCGTCGATTCTATGTCGCTCTTTCCAACGGATATCGCCGGATTGACGCGGTTGTCGGTCGGCACTACTCTCGCAGATCCCAGCATCGGTTCGGCGCCACGCAGAGTCAGGAGGGAAAGGGTGAGACAGAGACGCGCGTCGAGTTCTCTCTGCCCTTGACTCGCCTCGGAGGGAGTGCTCTTGGTTGTGGCATATACTGCACCGGCGCCTGCAAGCGGCACACCACATCCTCGCGTCACCCAGCGCACTGCGAGCGGTAACACCGCGCGGATTGACCCGCACACTCGCACTCGCCGGCTAAACGGCCGACCGTGAGCTGACTCCAGATAAGGTCCGGAACCTGACACATCACCTTACCTGAAGCGTATGGCGGCAACCCAGCTCCAACCCACGACGGCGTGTCGATGTTCTGGTATGCGGACCTTGAATTCATCGTCCATCCGCCCAAATCCCCGACGCTGGTGGACGCCATACCAGAGTCGCACAGTGACGTGTACGACTGGTACGTTCGTGCTCAACGCTACGGACCGCCCGAGACTATGACGATGGCCGAAACGGTACCCATCGACGACCGTCAGCTATTCGATCGAGCTACGGATTGGCCGACTGCGCATCGGCGTACGAGTGTCGTGGCGACGGAGCAGGTGATCAAGAGTGGCCGCATGCTGCCAGGCATGGTCAAAGCCGTGTACATGGTCGCGCGGCGACCCGGTTTGACCATTCAAGAGTCTCAAGAGCACTGGCGTGACGTTCACGGGCCGCAAATTGCCCAGATCCGGGGCTCAGACGATACGTGCAGAATCCGGCCCTGCTCGAAGCCTACGCCGTGCGGCCGATGACGCACGATGGTTTCGAAGAGTTGTGGTTCGACGACCTGGCCGCATTGCAGCGTGCCGCGCAGACACCGGAGTGGCAGGGGGCACAGGCAGACGCGGCGACGCTGTACGCGGAGCCCGTCGGCCTCGTCATCGCTCAGGAAGGCATTCGCAAGGAGATCGGCGCCTACCCGCGGGTCTAGCTCTAACAGCGCAAAAAACCTACCACAGGGGGCTCGCCGCAACCACGTTGCAGACGCCTGTGGCGCGCCAGGACTGGTGGGCGGACTTGATTGACTTACTCGGGCGAAGATCCTCGAGCTAGTGGTCTGATACTGGGACTGGGGAAAGTCATCGAGGGACGCGGTTGAGTGCCTGGAAACGCTCCTTGGGACAAAGGTCCGTTATGTACGAGACGCCGCAGTTAGCGGGTCGCGACGCGGCTGCCGCGATCGACGGCGTCGCGGGAGCCGGCAGCTGCGAGAGCGCCATCAGCAACGCCCACACTCTGACCCGTCCGTCGCAGTCTCTTCGACAGCGCGGCGCCCCATCTGGTCACCACTCCAATGGTCTTCGACAGCACGCCTGCGCGACGGTTTCGGATATGAAGAGACCTGCCACTCCAGTTCTCAAAGCGGCGCGTCGCCCAGCCGGTGGCGGCGAGTGATCTCGTCCATCCTGGCGAGTGTCTCCTCGCTCAGTTTGACATCCACGGCGGCCAGCAGGGCATCCAGCTGTTCGGGCTTGCTGGCGCCGATAATTGGCGCTGTGATCCCCGGTTGATGGAGCGTCCACGCGATCGCCAATGTGGGGAGCGCCAGGTCCAGCTCCTCGGCGATGTCCTTCAACTTCGAGACACTATCAAACTCGTCGGCGTGCCAGTACATCTCACTCGAAAATTCGTGTCGGCCGAAGCGTGTCTCGGGATCGGGACGACGCGTCCGATCGTACTTGCCGGTGAGCAGACCGCCCGCTAGTGGACTGAAGCAGATGACGCCGATGCCCTCTTCCAGGCAGAGCGGCAGGACATCGCGCTCCCATTGACGAAACAGCAGGCTGTAGCGCGGTTGAGCACTGTCGAAACGAGTCCAGTTGTGTGCTTCGCTGAGTCCGATTGCACGGGCGATTCGAAACGCTGGCCAGTTCGAGCAACCGACATACCGCACCTTGCCGTTTCTGACCAGCAAATCGAGCGCCTCAAGTGTCTCGTCATACGGCACCTCGGGGTCGAAGTTGTGCAGCTGGTACAGATCGATCCAGTCGGTATGGAGGCGGCGCAACGAATTGTCGACAGCGTCCAGGATGTGTCGGCGACTCGTGCCACGGTCCCAGGGGTTCGGGCCCATGGTTGCGAAGCACTTGGTCGCGACGATGAAGTTCTGGCGTTTGCCCGCGAGCCAGCGGCCCAGGATCTCCTCCGTCATCCCGACTGTTTGCGCATTGCCGAAAAGGGGGTAGCCATCGGCGGTGTCGATGAAGGAGACGCCGGCATCGGCGGCGTGGTCGAGGATGGCGCGCGATTGCGTCTCATCGACCTGGATACCGAATGTCATCGTCCCCAGGCAAATACGTGAGACCTTGAGACCTGTGCGACCCAGACGCGTGAACTGCATGCCCACAACGATAGCGAGTGCTACACCACAGCACGGCACGCGCCCGTTCGCGTCACTCGCGAACCTGATGCCAGGATAGCGACCCACGCCACTCCGAATTGCTGACGATTGGCGAGTGCGCCGTGGTGAGCGGCGACTTTGCGCTTTCGCGAACGGTGACGCGTGTCGCCTCCCAGACACGGCGGCACTCGAACGCAACCCAACTCCATACCGGATGCGGGAAAATCCCTTTGCGAGAATCAAAGAGAAGCGCTCGTTGAGGCGGTCTGACTCGAACCCCCCGGCCTCGGACCTGGTTTGCGATCTGTGGGCCGCTTTCGACGAGCGCCTCAGTGCCATTACCGGGCAGTTCGTGACCTTATGAGAGCTTGACTTTGGTCCCATCGCAGGTCTGTCCGCCGTCCCGGCCCGGTGTGCATCACACTGCCCAACAAAGGTGGAACGACGGCGGCGTTGCACGATGCCCGATAGACTCGCGAGCAGGTGACGCTCGGTGTCGATACGCATGCTGAGGTGCATGTGGCGGCTGCACCCGATGAGCGCGGCCGGCTGCTGGGCATCTGCTCCATTCCGACAACCACGAGTGGCGACGCCGAATCACTTCGCTGGACAGGCCAGCGGCGACCTGGTGCATGTGGGGATCGAGGGCACCGGCAGCTACGGCGCGGGACTTGCCCGCTGTCTGCGTGCTCGCCAGGTCACCGTCATGCGAGTTGGATCGACCCGACCGTCGTACACGTCGGCGACGACGGAA
>JAFAWJ010000200.1 GCA_019242065.1 Chloroflexota bacterium | reverse complement strand
CGTCGCCGTGAAGCGGCTGCGCCAGATTCGGAGCGATTCACGTTTCACTCCAGCCGCGTGGCCATGCAGCGTGTCAGCCCGGAGGAGCTGGCGCGGATGGATGCCGCAAGCGACCGGTGCGCGGCGGAGTTATCCGACGCACGGTGCAATGCGCTCGCCTACGCGTGCCTGGTGGCCATCATGGCCGCCGGACCGAAGTATCACCTGGCCGCCGAGCAACGCCTGTCGCAGACCGCCTCAGCGAATGAGTGCAACGCGCCGGTGATCACCAGCGCCGGCGCCCTGGTCGACGGTATCCGTGCGATCGGCGCCCACCGCGTGGCGCTCGTGGCGCCGTATTTGCGTCCGCTGACCGGACTGGTGATCAGGTATCTCGAAGACTCCGAGATCGAGGTCGTCGATTCGGTCAGTCTGGAGGTTGCGGACAACCTGGAGGTTGGTCGACTGGATCCCATGGCACTCCCGGCTATGGCGCGGCGGCTGGATCTGTCGCGGGCGGACGCGCTGGTGCTGTCGGCCTGCGTGCAGATGCCGTCGCTGCCGGCGATCCCGGTGGCGGAGCAGGCTCTCGGGCTGCCCGTGTTGTCGGCGGCGAGTGCGACGGTGTATCAGCTTCTTACGCGGCTGGGGCTGCGAACAGACGTGCCCGAAGCGGGTGCGCTGCTCTCAAGCGGAGTGCTCAGCACAACGCGCGCGTAGGCACTCCGCGAACTGGGCCGACATCCGCTTCGCGACCACGCCGGCACCGCCCTCGATCATCGACGCCAGGCGGCCTGAGATCTCGACTTCGCCGTGGGTGGTGACGGTAGAGCCCGTCTCGGCGGGCGCCACTCCGAAGGTGGCCGAGGCCTGGAAGCGTGCTCCGCCCTGTTTGTCGCGGCCGCGGGCCGAGAGCCGGCCTCGCATAGCATCGTTGTCCAACTCCAGCACGGCGTGGGCTTGAAACGCCACGCCGACCGGTCCAAATTTCACGGTCAGGGCCGTTTCGAGCGATCCATCGTCATTGACGGCGGTGATCGACGCGCCAGGCACGCAGCCGACGACGGCCTGGGGGTCCGCCAGTAGCTGCCAGACCGTCGCGGCCGGCGCCGGCACGTCGAAATGTTCGTCGACCTCAATCACGCGCCCGACCCGCCGCGCGGCGTCCGACCAGCGAGTCGGCGATGATGTTGCGCTGAATCTGGGGCGTCCCGCCGGCGAGGGCCCCGAAGCGCGCGCCGCGGACGAAGCGCTCGACTTGCATCGATTTCAAATACCCATGTCCGCCGAACAACTGCAACGCTTGATTGCTCACGCGAATGGCAGTCTCGTTCGCAAACGCTTTGGCTTTGGCGGCCTCGACCTGGTCGGGCAACCCGGCACCCGCGTTGCACGCGGCGCGGTAGATGAGCAAGCGCGCCGCATCCAGCTCGATGGCCATGTCGGCCAGCATCCACTGGATTCCCTGGAAATCCGCCAACCGTTGTGCAAATTGCTGGCGGGTCTGCACGTAGTCGACAGCGGCGTCGAAGGCGCCGTGCGCCTGGCCCAGGCTGATCGCCGCGTTCAGACATCGCTGGCCGTTGAACGCCGACATCAGCTTGCGAAAGCCGTGCTCTTTGACGAGCACCGCCTCTTCGGCCACCTGCACGTCGTGAAAGTAGACGGGAAAGAGCAACTCGCCGCCGAGGGTTTCTTCGCCCGGTCCGATCTCCAGTCCAGGAGTATCGCGGTCGATCAGGACGGCGCCGACGCCGCGGCTGCCGGGGGTGTTGCCAAAACGGACGAAGGTTAGAAACACACCGGCGACGTCGGCGCGACTGATCAGGATCTTGCTGCCGTTGACGGAGTAGCCGCTCGGAGTGGATTGGGCCTGGGTGACGATGGCGCCGACGTCGGAGCCGGCGTCCGGCTCGGTCATGCAGATCGCGCAGATCAGCTCGCCACGCGCTACCGCCGGCAAGTAGCGCGCCTTGTGCGCGTCGGTGCCGTAGTGGACGATGGCTTGCGTTTGGACGCCGAGCTCGCCCAGCACCGCCATGGCGGTCTGGTAGCAGACGCGTGCGACTTCTTGGATGGCCAGCACTGCCTCGAACCAGCTGCCGCCGACGCCGCCGTACTGCTCTGGAATCGTGAGCCCGAGCACACCCGCGGCGCCCAGGGCGCGGATACTGTCCCACGGAAATTCGTGGCTGCGGTCCCAGCGGGTGGCCAGCGGTGCGAGCTCTTTCTGCGCGATGGAGCGGACCAGGAGCTGGAGGTCCCGCTGCTCCGGCGTCAGCTGAAAATCCATGGGCTAGATGACGCCCTCAGCGTCAAGCGCGTCGAGGTCCGCTTCAGACAGGCCCAGGCGGTCGGCCAGGATGGCGCGGGTGTGCTCGCCGAGCCCAGGTGCGGGTTCCAGCTCGGGAATCGGCGAATCCGGCAGGTTGAGTGGACTGCTGAAGACGCGCATCTTGCCTCGACGCGGGTGCTCGATGGTGCGCAGCATGCCGCTGGCGGCGATCTGCTCGTCCTGGAGCACCTCCCGCAGCGCCAGCACCGGCGCCGCTGGAATGCCGGCCTGTCCGAGGCGCTCCAGACATTGCTGTCGGGTGCGCTGACCGGTCCAGTCGCCGACGACGGCGTCGAGCTCGGCCATGCGTTTGGCGCGGCCGGGGTTGGTCGCGAGGTTGGGATCATCGCGCAGATCCGGTCGCTGCAGGACGTCGCACAGCGTCAGCCACTGGCGATCTGTTGCGCAGAAGATGGCCACCCAGCCGTCCCGGGCCGGATAGGTGTTGTACGGACACAGCGCCAAGCCGCCGTGGCGATTGCCCGTTCGTTCTGGGAGCGCGCCCTCGGAGTCGATCAGCGCGCTCAGGTTCGAGGTCAGCGCGGGCAGCAACGCATCCTGCATCGCGACTTCGACGTGCTGGCCCTGGCCGGTGCGCTCGCGCTGCAGGAGCGCCGCCAGAATGCCGGCCAGCAGGTGGACCCCGCCCAGGAAGTCGGCGAACGCGGGGCCGGCCTTGACGGGCGGCTGGTCCGCGAAGCCGGTGGCGGCCATGACGCCGGTCATAGCCTGGACGGTCAGGTCCATCGCGGCCAGGGATCGGTGCGGCCCCTTACTGGAGAAGCCGCGGCCGCTGGCCAGGATCAGGCGCGGATTGGTGGCGTGCAGGACGTCGAAGCCGAGGCCGAGGTTGTCGAGCGTGCCGGCGCGATAGTTCTCGACGACGACGTCGGCCTGGGCCGCCATGGCCAGAAACAGCTCTTTGCCGCGCGCCGACTTGAGATTGAGGCACACCCCGAGCTTGCCGGAATTGAGCATGACAAAGGGCGTAGCGTCCTGGCCGCCGGCGCGATGGCGGGCGGGCTCGCCGGTAAGCGGCTCGACCTTGATGACGTCGGCGCCAAGGTTGGCGAGCAGCAGGGCGCAGTAGGGGACGTTGTAGATCTGGCCCAGCTCGAGGACAGTGGTTCCCTGGAGCGCGCGATCGGTCACAGCCCTGACAGTGTATGTGGCGCCCCGTCTCGCGACGACGCCGCGATGCACAGTGGGGTCGGCTGTCGTCGACACCGCGCCCACGCCCGGCCGCTGGGGTCTCGCCCGTTCATCGACAAGGCGCCGGGCTGGGCTGCCGGGTCTCGCCGGTCATCGCCCCGAAGCCGTCCAGCACGTGCGGGTCACTGGTCATCGCCATCGCCACGTCCGCCTTCGCCTTTCGCCTGCCCGCCGCCCGCGCTCGCCTTCATCCGCGTCTAAGCGTAATCACGAACCGTCACACGGAGCGTCACGCCGCGCCGCAAAAAGCGTCACGCGGTGCCGAAAAGCGTCATGCCGACGTCACAATCGGAAATTCGCGTCAAATGACACACTAACACCTGCACCGATGCTCACTGTTGCCACCGCCTTTGCCAGTGCTCTGCGTGCCGCTGGGGTGCGGCGCGTCTACGGCCTGCCTGGCGAAGATCACCTGCGCCTGCTGGACGCGCTAAGCGCGGCCGACCTTACCTATGTTGCCGCTCGCGAGGAAAGCGCGGCGGTGCTCATGGCGGCTACCGAGGCCCAGGCGACC
Source organism: Chloroflexota bacterium (assembly GCA_019242065.1). The sequence goes on along the minus strand of JAFAWJ010000200.1, from coordinate 111 downwards.
GGCCTGCCGGGCGTCGTGCTCGTGACGCTCGCGCCGGGCATCACCAACGCCATCAACGGGCTGGCGCATGCCTGGCTCGACCATGTGCCGCTGCTGATCGTCTCGGGGCAG
>JAFAWJ010000158.1 GCA_019242065.1 Chloroflexota bacterium | reverse complement strand
GCCTCAGTGTCAGTCGATTGGATCAACCAGAACCAGATTCGCGTCCGGTCCGACGTGATGGACTGGACGGTGGACGTCTCACCTGTGGCCGATGGACGCCCCTTCATCCTGCTCGAGATCGTGTCCGACCTCACGTCGACTCACAGCTCGGAAATCGTCCCGGTGGTGGCGGTGCTCGACGACGGGAGAAGCTTTCTCCTCTCGGAATCAGGCGATCTCGCGGAGTTTACCGACGCCGTTGCGCGGTCGACCGCACCACTCGAGTTAGCGCAACTGATCACCCATTTTCAAGGCCGCGGTGCGGAGCGGGTGCTGCCGAACGGCGCAGACCTGTCTCCGAGGGGCCTGGCGGCGCTGCACGATGCTGGCGCCGACGCGGATGCCCCGTCGTTTTCGACTCAGCCGGCCGGGGGTTGGACGCTGGACTTTGTGTCGGTGGCGTACCGGCCGCATATCGTCGATGGCGACTTTGGCGTGGATCTACGTGCCTGGACGGTGCGCCATCTCGCCGGGGACGGAGTCGAGTGGCAATCCAGACCGCTCGCCGTCGACGTGCCTGGCGCACTGTCGCGCGGCAATTCACACCTATTTACATGAGTAATCAGCGTATGGCCAGCGCGTCGTTGTACTCCTGTTTGATCTTGTTGCCGGCCGAATTCTGCCAATCCAGCACCAACTGGTCGTAGGCGCTCATCGGCTCCCGACCCAGCACAATGTTGTTCATCCCGTCGATAAACGCCTGCTCCGCCTGTTTGCCGGCCGCCGCGGCGGCGGTTGCGGAGTAGTAGCCCAGCGTCACGTCCGCCACGGCTATCTTTGGGTCGACGATCGCCACCTCGACTTCGTTGGTGTGCTTGGCGTAGTTGGGTATGCCCGCGTAGTACGTCGCGTACGGACGATCGGAGAGGTATTGCCAGGGCACATATTGCGAGCGACTCTTGCCATCGGTCGTCAAACTGGGATTGCCATCGGCGCCAATGCTGTAGTCGGCCGGCGACAGGCCGTAGGTAATCAGCAGGTCTTCCTGCGTCCCGAATGGCTTGGCGAGGTAATCCATGATGCGCAGCAGCTCTTTCACCCGGTCCGGGCTCGCCTGTTTTCTCATCACGTTCGTCGAGATATAGCCCCCGGTGATAAAGCTCTGCACCTTGGTCTGTGCGTCCGCGCTGAAGGGAAGGATGATGTCGAAATTGGTGGGCGGGCTTTGATTGAGCCCACGCAGCCAGAAGTCGTTCCAGGAATTCCCGAAGCCCTCGACGCACACCGCGAACTTCTTGGCGACGAAGTTGGAGCGCTGGTCCGTATTGCTGGGCGAATCCGGCCACATCAGCCCACTGGTCCAGAGATCACGCATGAAGGCGACGGCGGTCTTGAACTGGTCGGTCTCGCGGTCACGCACGATCTTGCCCGACGCATCCAGGCCCCAGTTATTCGGAGCACCAAACAGTGCTGCGTACGCCTGATAGCCCAGGTTCCTGGCGGTGGCTTGCGCGCCCATGCCCCATACGCTGTTGTTCGGATCGTTGAGCTCCGCCACCATCTTCCTGAGATCGGTGGCATCCTTGGGATTGGTGTCCGCGCCGATCTTCTGGTTCCACATGTCGGTGTTCTTGAAGAAGTAGTACAGACCGCCGAGGTAGCGGTGGATGGGCCAGCTGTACAGGGCACCGTCGATGACGCACGAAGAGTTCGTCCAGGCGTACGTCGGAATGGCCGCCAGATTGGGATAATCCTTGATGGCGTCGCCAGCCAGAAACGGTGTCAGGTCCTGGCACTTGGCTTTGATAAATTCGGCGGTGCCTGGCGGCACGTACGGACCGGTGATGGCACCGTAAATATGAATGATGTCAGGAATATCACTGCCCGCCATCATCGTCGCCATGCGGAGCGGGTAGTCGACACCCGCCATCTGCGTGATCTGAAAGTCCGAGTTGAGCGCTTTGTTGACCGCCTGCCAGGTGGGATTGTCCTGGTATGGCGTGGGCGGCGGATAGTAGTCGACGGCGAAGGCGGTAACGGTGCTGCCCGTGCCGGGGGCTGGCTTGTCCCACGACGTCGGCGGAGTCTTCGGATAGTTGTCCCAGGCGAGGGTGACTCGCGGATCGTGCGCGTCGTAGTCCGGTTTGGCGAGCAGATTGGGTGCGATGTAGCTCGGCAGCGCGGCGCTGTCCTTGCCGCTGGCGGCCGCGCCGATGACGCTGGGCGCGGGGGTGTCGGCGGCCGACGACGTCGCGGCGGCGACGGGGGTCTGCACCGTGACCGCCGTGGCGGCGGTGTTCGACGAAGCGGCTGGCGGGCTGGTTGGCGCACTCGAACTGGTCGTGCCCGCGGAGGGTGCTGGGGCGCTGCACGCGGCCAGGAGCAGTCCCGCGCCGGTGCCCGCCCCCAGTTGAATGAACATCCGCCGGCTGACGGTCACTTCACCGCGAACATCGCCGCGACCTGTGGTGTGGGTCATAGTGTGTCTCCCCGGAGTCGCGAGTATTCCCCAGGTCGCAGTCTACTCCCCGGCGCATAGCCGCGCTGCCAAGCCGAACGTTACGAGAAGGGATCCAGCGGCTCTTACAGGCTCGTGGCGCCAGACGCCACCGCCCGCTGGTACAGCCCTCCACATCCTCGACGTAGACATACAGAAAGGCGAGGAACGGCTGCCGTGTCGCGCCCGATACGACAGGGCGGCACCCTGGAGCCTCAGAGCTGCGATCGCAGCACGGCGAACTCGCAGCCTGGCAAGTCGGGATCGAAACCGTGCTCGATCAGCCAGCGCGCGGCTCGCAGGCTTCGCAACGACCACCACGCCCGAATCACCTCCAGGTCGACACTGGTCCCGTAGCCGGCGACGACGTCGCCAAGGTGCTCCTCGTGTCCGAGCGTCAGGCTGGCAAGGTCGTACAGGCCGTCACCCTGGGCCGCCTCCGACCAGTCGATCACGCCTGTGATCTCGTCACCAAGTGCGAACACGTGCGTGATCTGTAGATCGCCGTGCGCGAACACCGGTGCCCACGGTCGGAGCGCCGCCTCGGCAATCTGGCGGTTGCGCCTGACCAGGTCGGCGGGAAGGACGCCGTTCGTCACGAGCCACTCGCATTCGCCGTCCAGATGCGCCGTGATCTCGTCGAGGCTCCGACCTGGCCACGGCGGCAGCGGGGCGTCGTGCAGCCTCCGTATGGCGGCACCCGCCGCGACCCACGCCGCCGCCGACGCGGTCGACGGCGAGCCGAGGCGGCCCAGTGCCGTCCCAGGCAGGGCGGCGAGTGCGAGCACGGGCGGCTTCCGCCACACGACCTTCGGAGTGGGAATTGGCGCCAGAGCCATCGCCGCGACCTCGCGGTCGATGCGCGTCTGATCGGCGTCGATCTTCAGGAACACGTCGCCGACGCGCAGGGTCGCGCGCTCGCTGTGGGCGACGACGACCTCGACCTCTTGCACGTCCGATCTGGACCTGCCGCGCGATCCGGCGTTATGACGCGGCGACAGGCAAGGATGCGGAGCCCGTCTGGCTGAGAATCAGCTTGCCCAGATCCGCCGCGAAATTGCGCCACTTCGGCCGCATGCGCAGGGTCCAGTCGCTAGCGCCTGCACTCCGCCATGCGTCGCTGGTAGAGACCTCGCCATTGCTGAATTCGTACATGGCCAGATAGCGCGGCGAGCCGACCGTGGCGCGGAACCGTCGGGCGCGGTAACAGCCGGGCACGCCCTGCAGAGCACCCAGGTGGTCCTGCTCGTACCAGGCGTTGAGCTCCGCATCATCCTCCGGCGCCGTCTCGATGCGGACCAGCAGCGCATACGGAGCCGGCTCCGCCGGCGCCTCGCCAATGGACTGGACAAGCTCATATTCGTTTCGGATGTTTTCCGCCAGTTTGCTGCCGATACGTCGGGTCCAGGCCGAGGGACCACGGCTGATGCTGGCGTAGGGCTCGCTGTGCAGCACGCTCAGGTCGGCCAGGTCATAGTGAGCCATGTACCGCCCCGGCGTGCCTTCGACCACATACCGCCGCGCCGTCAGGAACCCGGGCACCCCGATCCGCTCGGGCACGTGCTCGGTGTTGTACCAGGCGTTGAACTCCTCGTCGAACTCCGATGGAACCTGCATCCAGACCGCAAGTAAGCCACTCATTGATCACTCCCTAGATCGAGTCGGTAGAAACGGGAGCCATGGTCCACGTACCTGAGCATTATGCTCGATA
>JAFAWJ010001043.1 GCA_019242065.1 Chloroflexota bacterium | reverse complement strand
GAGCGCCTCGGAGTTCGCCATGCGGGCCAGCATCAACGAGCGGTACGCCCGCGAATGGTTGTCGGCGATGGCCTGTCATGGCGTCGTGACGTACGACTCGAGCGGTCACGCGTTCAGCTTGCCGGCTGAGCACGCGTTCTGTCTCGCGAATCCCGACAGCCCGTTTTTCCTGACGACTGTGTTCCAGATGGCGCCGTCGTATTACGCCCACATCGATCGGCTCACCGACGCGTTTCGCAACGGCGGAGGCGTCCCACAGGACACGTACGGAGCCGAGTTCTGGAGCGGATTCGAAGCCTTCACTCGACCTACCTTTTTGAACAACCTGTGCCAGGACTGGCTGCCAGCGATGCCCCAGGTGGACGCTGCACTGCGCGCGGGTGGCTCCGTCGCCGACGTCGGCTGCGGCAACGGTCAGGCGCTGATCCACCTGGCGCGCGGCTATCCGGCGGCGACAGGTGTCGGCCTGGACAATTACCCGCCGGCGATCGACGTCGCGAACGCCAACGCGCAGGCCGCGGGCGTGGGCGACCGTGTCCACTCGGAGATGTGTGACGTCACACGCGGCATTCCGGGCAGCTACGACCTGATCACGACCTTCGACGTCGTTCACGATATGCCCCAGCCACTCCCGGCGCTGCGGGCCATTCGCGCCGCCCTCAAGCCTGGCGGCACCTACTTCGTCGTCGAATTCAACGTCTCGGATGACCTGGACGACAACATTCATCACCCCTTCAACATGGGTGCCTTCGGCTATTCGGCCAGCCTCAACTACTGCATGACGCAGGCGCTCGCCGCCGGCGGCGTGGGCACCGGCACCTGCATGGGCGAGGCGGGCCTGCGCGACCTCGCCGCTGAGGCCGGCTTCACCCATGTGCGGCGGCTGGAGTTTCCCAACAACCCGTTCAACAGCTTCTACGAACTGAAGAGTTAGGAGCGCTCCGACACCGGTTGCGCGTTAGACAACGTTTCGGGACTCCGGCCGGTCGTGATCGGGTCCGCATGGCGATGGACCACCTGCCAGTGCTGGCGTCGCACTTGTAGCAATTCGCTGGAAGGTGGGTAGTTGTCCGTCACGAAAGAGGGCGGCGGCGCGGTCGATCACGTCCTCGACGTCCGCCCAACCGCACACGGGCGAGATCTGGGACCTGCCACCAACTGGCAACCATGTGGAATGGCACTTCATCGATATTTTCGTGTCCGCGACGGCAAACTGGACGAGCACTGGACGCATATGGACTTCGAGGCCTTGCGCCAGCAGATGCGGCGCGAGGCCCAACTCGACTAAGGCCCAACTCGACTGTTGAAGCTCACTCGGCGACGTGATGTGCCAGCGTGGGCAGTCATCAGCCGGCCTTGGTGGCCACTGGTGCGGCGACTGGCTCCGTCTCGCGGATCTCCATCTTGGCGACATTCCCCCCGAGCTGAACGCCGGCCGCACGCGCCGCCTCCTGAAACGCCTTCGTGCGCGTATCGCGGTCCTGTTCGTCCGCGAAGGTTCTGACCCAGATGAACTCGTTCTGCGGTCGATTGACCCACATGCCAACGATTGGAATCCCGACCTGCTGGTGAAGCGGAAGCGTCTGTTCCGTGAAGTGCTTCAAAAAGGCATCCATTTCACCGCGATTGATGGTGTACATCCGAATCTGGGCGAGCATACGCGCTCACGATAGCACCACACGCGTACCCTGTCCTTTGCATGGCACGTGAACTACAGGACAGGGTGGCCGTCGTCACCGGTGCCGGTCGTGGAATTGGACGCGCCTTCGCGGTGGCGCTCGCCGCCGCTGGCTGCCGGGTCGCAGCCGCCGACCTGGACACGGCCGGCGCCGAGGAGACGGTCCGACAGATTGAGGCCAGCAACGGGATCGCCGCCTGCCTGGGCGTGGACGTCACCCAGAGCAGCTCGGTGGCGAAGTTGATGTCGTCGGTTGTGGACCTCTGGACCGGCATCGACATCCTGGTCAACGATGCGGGTGTCTTTCCGCGCGCAACCGTCCTGGACATGGACGAAGCTGTGTGGGACCACGTGCTGGGTGTGAATTTGAAGGGCACGTTTCTGTGCTCGCAGGC
>JAFAWJ010001018.1 GCA_019242065.1 Chloroflexota bacterium | reverse complement strand
CCGCGCGCGGTGCGTTACATGTCCGACAGCCTCGAGACCTACAGTCCGACGCTCGATCGCGACCTCGAGGACGTGCGGCTGGTCGACCTGGGTGATCTCGATTTCGACGGGCTGACCATCGCCGCGGCGATCGACAGGATTGCCGGCGCCGCGGCGCACGCCGCGGGTGCCGCCAGGCTCGCGGTGATGCTGGGTGGCGAGCACACCGGCAGCCTGGGTGGCTTTCGCGGCATCAAGCGCGTCTACCCGGATGCGGTGATCATCCAGGCCGATGCCCATCTCGACCTCCGACCTGACTACGAGGGCGAGCCGCTGACCCACGCCACGTGGCTTCACCATGTCGGCGAAGAGTTCGGCTTCGAGGTGGTGCATCAGGTGGGTTTGCGATCCGGCGATCGCGCGGAGTGGCGGCGAGCCAGAAGCCGCACCGCATGGAGCGGAACCGAGCTGGGCCTGCCTGCCGCAGTGCGGGATCGCATCGGTCGACTGCCCATGTACGTGTCGATCGACATCGACGTGCTCGACCCGGCCCACGCGCCGGGCACCGGCTGTCCGGAGCCTGGTGGCGTGACGTTTCGCGAGCTGGCCGGCTTCGTGTCGAGTCTGGCCGGACTCCAGGTCGTCGGACTGGACGTGATGGAAGTCTCGCCGGGGCTGGATGCCGCCAACATTACCGCGGCGGCGGCGGCCAAGCTGGTACGCGAGGCGGTGCTGCTTTTCGGGGCGGGCGCAGGGCTGGCGGTCTAGCCGCCGCTGGGACTGGCGTCGGGCGTCGGCACCGCCAGGCTCGGAGTGGTACCAGCACTGGAACCAGAGCTCGCGTTGAGCTTTTGCACGATCACTTCCAGGGCTTTGCCCAGCTGCGGGTCACGATCGTTCTCCAGGTCCTCGTCGGTCATGTCGACCTGGACATCGGGAGTGACGCCTACGCCGTCGAGCTGGGCGCCTGACGGCGAGACGAAGCGCTGCTCGGTGACCTGCAGCACCGAATTGTCGGGCAGGGTCACCTGGGTCGCGACGCCCACATTGCCCGCGGTCTTGCTGCCGACGACGGTGGCGATCTTGGCTTCCTGGAGCGCGGCGGCCAGGATCTCGGCGCCCGACGCCGTGTCATGGTCGACGAGCACGACGAGTGCGGCGCCGTCGAGGAGATCGAGCGGCTGTGTCTGCAGGGGAGTCTGTCGGCGCTGGCGGTCGACCTGGTAGCCGATGGTCGTGTGGTCGTCGTCGACGAAGCCGGCCGCGGCGGCCAGCACGGCGTTGAGTGAACCGCCCGGGTTCCCGCGCAAATCGATGACCCATCCCTTCAGACCGCGCTGACGGCCCTGATCGAGGATCCCGAGCACGTTGTCGACCACCGATGGATCCCCGAACTGGCGGATCTTCATGTAGCCAATGGGCGCGTTGGGCACCTGGCGACCGATCACCTGGTCCACCTGCACCGTGGCGCGTTTCATCGTGAAGTCCAGCGGCTGCGCCGCGTTCAGCCGGCTCACCTGAACCTGGACGTTTGTACCCGGTTGGCCGCGGATGAGGCTGGCCACGTCGGACACCGACTGGCCGGTGACGTCCTGGCCGTCGACGCCGGTAATCCTATCGCCACGTTTGAGTCCGCTGGAGGCGGCCGGGCTATTCGGGAAAATCTCGGCGATCAGCGGCGGTTGATTGTCCTGCGGGCGCGACATCAGCACGCCGATCCCTGCGAAGCTGGTTTCGTGGCTGCGCGCGGCTTCGTCGGGCGTCAGGAACGACGTGTGACCGTCGTGCAGGCTATCGGCCATGCTGCGCGCGACCATCCAGTCGACGTGGTTTTGTTGCGCCCAGTCGGGCATCTTCGAGACGACCGAGTCGTAGGCGTCGCCGAACGACTGCCAATCCTGGTCGGCGTTACCCGAGAGTCCGCCGACCATGTACAGCGGCATCGTCAGCAGCGGCAGCGTCGGCTGAGCGTGGAGGCCTTGCTGCAGGCTGTCGCTGGCGGCTTTGATGAGCTGCGTATCGTCGACTGGATCCACGTAGTTGTCGAGGATGGCGCGATAGGCGACGTACAGCTCACTCGCCGACAAGCTCTGGCCGCGAATGCGAACCGCTGGCGCAGCGGCCGTCTGGGGTGCGCTGGCCGGCGCGCTAGACGGGGCGGCCGGGCCCGGAGTGGCCCCACTCTGACCCTGACCCTGGCTCGGACTTTGACCCTGGCCCTGACTCGGAGTTTGACCCTGGCCCTGACTCGGAGTTTGAGCCTGGCCCCGGCCCTGAGTTCCGGAGGACCCGGCAGCCGCAGGGACTGGCGTGACGATCCGATTGCCACCCGCACTACTTCCACCACTGCCAGGCGTGCAGGCGACCACCGCGCACAGAGACAGCAGGGTGATCCCACGAAGGACGTGTTGACGGGCAGGCACAGGTGTGGTGCAGCAGGCCGACCTGCGGCTCTGAATGATAACCCTGTTGTGGGAGGCGGGCGCTACCATCTCGGCGGTGAAGATCAGGGCGGTCACCCTCGGACTCGATCTGCCCATGCCCGAGGTGTCGCAACAGCCCTTCACTGAAGCGGGTCAGTTTCTCGCCGACGCCAGGCGGGCGTTCGAAAACGGCAACGTCGAGGTCCAGACACTGCGTCTGGCGGGTGGCGAGCTGGATGCCCTGGGTTCGAACGTGATCCAGCTTCGTAACGGCGTGAGTCGCTGGGCGGCTCGAACTGAAGGCGCCGCGCGCGACAGCGGCATTGAGTATCTTTCGCTCGGGCGCCTGCCCTCGACGGCTCATGCGTTCGTCGGCGAACACATGGCGCCGATCCTGGCGGCGGGTGAGATCGTCTTCTTTTCGGCCGACCTGATCGACGGCCGCCTGCCGTCGGTCGCCATGGCTCGCGCATGTGCCACCGCAGCGAAGCAACTCGCGGCCACCACGCCGCTCGGGTTTGGCAACCTGCGCTTCGCCGCGACGGCGCATTGCCCGGCCAACATTCCCTTTCTACCGGCCGCGTATCACATGGGTGGGCCGCCACGTTTTTCGGTTGCGGTGGAGGCCGCCGACGTCGTCGTCGCCGCCTTCGATGACGCGGGGGGCATGTCGGCGATCGAAGACAGGCTGGTGGGGGGACTCGAGGCCGCGTGCGAGCCCGTCGAGCGGATCGCCGACCAGTTAGCGGCGGCGTCGGGGTTCGGATTCGTCGGCATCGACCTGTCTCCCGCGCCCTTTCCTGCCAACGATCGCTCGATTGGCGCCGCGATCGAGCTGGCCGGGGTCGCTGAGTTCGGTGCCCCCGGCACGCTGTACGTCGCCGCGATGATTACGCGTGCCATCCGCCGGACGCGACTGCGACGCTGCGGTTTTTCGGGTCTGATGCTGCCCGTTCTCGAGGACTCCGTCCTCGCCAGCCGCGCCGCGCAGCGCTCCCCGAGCGTGCACGAGCTGTTGCTGTACTCGGCGGTGTGCGGCACCGGGCTCGACACGATCCCGCTGCCAGGTGCTATCTCCGAGGCCGAGCTGGCGGGTGTCTATCTCGACGTTGCGGCCATGTCGGTGGCGCTCGACGGCAAGCCGCTCACCGTGCGCCTGATGCCGGTGCCGGGCGGCTCGGCGGGCGACCCCACCGCGTACGACTTCGAATACTTCGCCAATTCGCGCATTCTTCGCATGGCCGATGCCGGCGCGGCCAGAATTCTCGAACGCGGCCAATGAAGATCCTGACGACGATCGTCCTCGCCGTGGCGGCGGCCTTCGGGGTGTATCTCGCTCGCCGACGCATTGTCTTTGCGCTGAAGACGGGCGCGATCGTGTACGTCGTGATGACGATGGCGCGCTTGTTGATCTCACTGGTCACTGGCGGCGTGGACGCGGAGCCTGTCGGTGGGCTGTTCTGGCCGGTGCTGTTCCTGGCTCTGGCCTGGGTCGTGCTGTCGTGGTTCAGTACCGCCTACGCCGAACGACGCGATCGCGAGAAGCGGCTCAGGCGTGCATCTGGAGCCGGCCGCGCAGGCCGTTGAGCTCCGTCACCATCTCCAGCAGCAGCGCCTGACCATCGCACACGACTTCGGCCTTGTGCCCGCGGTAGCCGTTGGCCAGCAGCTGACAGGCGCGCGCGGAGTTGAGCAGTGCGGTCTGGACGGCGCGATGCACACTGGCGAGTGACTGCGGCGGGGAGAGGTGTTCGAGCGAACGCGCCATGCGCATCAGCTCCCAGCGACTGACGGCCGCCGCGTTGGCCAGCGCGCCGTTGTCGGATTCGATTTCGTGCAAGCGCAACCAGTCGTCGAAGATGGCCTGGACGCGCGAGACGAACTGCTGCGCCTCGGTGCGATACAGGTGTTGAGCGTGTTGCTCCTGAGGCTGACTGGTGGCTCGAAGACGCTGCAGGAATGTGGCAAATGCCACAGGCGCACGTCCTCCTCGGTTCTCGGGATGTTGCAGGCTACAACTCATCATAAGACATAAGACACTCGTGACTGATGCCTGCGAGACGTAAAATCGGGCCTCGATGGCCAGCCTTGTGGTTACGGGCGTGACGCTCGTGGCGGCGACGGTGGCCTGGGGCGGACTCGGCTGGTTGGTATTGAGCGTCCCGCCCTCGCGGCCGCTCGCTATTCTGGCGGCCTATGTCCTCGCCTTTGTCGGCATGACGGCCAGCGTCGGTCTGCTGGTGTGGTTGGTCCGGCGGCCGCGCACCGACGACGGGCGTTTGAAGTCACCAGCCGGCTACCTGTCGCATTCGATGCTGCTGGCGGTCATCGCCCTGTTTGCGGTCTGGCTGCAGACGTTGCACACGCTGACGCCCATCGTGGCGTTGCTGCTGGTTGGCCTGTATGCCATCCTCGAGCTGGCGGTCCTGTTCGGAACGCGCGGATCAGTCGAATTGCCAATGCGGCATTGATGGATTGATGGCTCGCGTCAATCCGTTCGATCGCTTTGCCAGGCTGTACGACTGGGAACACGACCAGTACCTCGTCGACGTCGACCTGCACGTCGGCTTTGCACGACGTTTTGGCGGGCCCGTGCTCGAGTTGGCGTGCGGCAGCGGCCGACTGCTGGCGCCCCTGGCGCGGGCCGGCTTCACGGCCACCGGAGTCGATAGCTCGGCACCCATGCTCGAGCGGGGGCGTCGCCGTCTGGCAGCCGAGGGGGTCGAGGCGGGCCTCGTCCAACAGCGTCTGGAGGCCCTTCACCTTGACGGACAATTTCGCACGATCATCATCGGTCTGGACAGCTTCGGCCTGCTGATTCGACGTGACGATCAACTGGCCGCACTGCGTGCCGCGCGGGCCCACGCCTCGCACGATGGTCGGCTCGTGCTCGACCTCGCCAACGGCAACTTGCGCGGCAGCAACGAACCCGCGGAAGAGCTGATCCACGATCTGACCATGCCCGATCCCGAAACAGGTCGACCCATCACCAAGTTCGTGCTGCGTCGTCCGCGGCCCGCCGAGCAGATCGACGAGCTCATGTTCTTCTACGACGAGCAGGACGAGCGCGCCTTCCTGCGCCGCAGCATGATCGAGCTGAAATTGCGCTGGTTTACGCGCTTTGAGCTCGAGCTGTTGCTGGAGACCGCCGGTTGGCAGGCCGACGAAGTCTACGGCGGCTACGACCTGGAGGAGTTCGGGCCGAACAGCGAGCGCCTGATCGTGGTCGCTCGCTGAGACAGTCGGGCTAGATCAGGCGTGCGCGCAGAAAGCCGCTGATGTAGTCCATCGTCAGGACGGCGATCACGATCAACCACAGCACGGTGGCCGCCTGGTTGAACTGCAGCAAGTTCATGTACTGGATCAGCAGATAGCCAATCCCGCCGCCCCCGACAAGCCCCAGCACCGTCGACATGCGCACGTTGTGGTCCCACCAGTAAATGGTCACTGCCAGGAAATTCGGGACGATCTGGGGCACCACGCCGTAGATCACGGTCGAGAGCCGACTCGCGCCGGTGGCCGTGATGGCTTCCATGGGACCTGGCTCGATGCTCTCGATCGAGTCGGCATACAGCTTTCCCAGCGAGCCGACCGTGTGCACCACGATCGCCAGCACCCCCGCGTAGGAGCCGATACCGACGATCACCACCATGATCACGCCCAGGATCAGGACTTCGACCGAACGCGTGATGGTGAACACCATCCGCACGACCGAATAGATCACGCGCCCGGCCGCCGACCCGCCCATGAGATTCCGCGCGCCCAGAAAGCTGAGTGGCGCGCTGATGAGGACGCCAAACAGGGTGCCCATCAGCGCCAGCAGAATCGTCTCGCCCATGCGCACGAGGCTGGTCAACAGCGTGTCGCTGGGATGCAGGTTGCCGCTCGGGGCGTTGAGCACCAGGTGGAACTGGTAGGTGTCGGGCGGCAGTGTGGAGTAGTCAGGCCAGCCGCTGTCGGCCTGAAAGCTTCCCGAGGAGTCGGTGTGCACGCGCAGCCAGAGCGCGTCGATGCCGCGCGAGGGATTCTGCAACCGAATCTGTCCATCGGCGTCGGGCGCGAACCCCGACCCGGCAAAAGCGACCGCTCCGCCGGGCACGGGTGAGCCGGGGTCGACGCTGAATGTCTGGCCCGTCGGCTCACTGGCGACGGCCGGCGTGGTCGAGTTGCCGCCGACGAGGACGGACACGTCGATCTGGATCTGGCTGATGTCACGCGCGGCAACGTCTGGCTCGAGCAGTGCCTTAAGGATCGGAATGGCGTTGGGCGCATTGCCCAGCTTGCCGAGATCGATGTCGGTCACGGCCCAACCTTTAATAAGCACGGCCACGGCGATGGCCAGGATGAGCAGACGAACGATGCGTTTGCGCGGGCTCTCCCGGACCGCGAGGGCGGCTCGTGCCGAACCGCTATCGTCGCTGCCGGTTGGCGGCCGGCGAGTCTCAGACGGTTGGGGGAGCGTGGTCGCCATGCCGAACTACTCGATCTCGACCTCGATCGCGTCCTCACCATAGATGGCGCGGAAGCGCTGGTCGTCGATTTCGGCCGGTAAGCCGTCGAATATCAGCCGACCACCCTTCAGCGCAATGACGCGCGTGCCGTAGGTTCGCGCCAGGCTGAGGAAGTGGAGGCTGCAGATCACGGTCATGCCCTCGCGGTTGATCTGCTGCAAGTATCTGAGGACCGAATGCGAGGTGGCCGGGTCCAGGCTGGCCACCGGCTCGTCGGCGAGCATGATTCCGGGCTCTTGCATCAGCGCGCGCGCGATCGCCACGCGCTGCTGCTGCCCGCCAGACAGTCGATCCGCGCGCTGCTGGGCGCGCTCGCGCAAACCGACGCGCTCCAGGTTGGCGAGCGCACGGCGGTAGTCCTCTTCGCCAAAGTGGGCAGTCAGCGCCTGCCACTGCGAGACGTAGCCGAGGCGGCCGGTCAGGACGTTGGTCAGCACGGTCGAGCGTTTCACGAGATTGAACTGCTGGAAGATCATGCCGACGCGCCGCCGAATTTTGCGCAGGTCGGGGCCGCTGGCGGCGGTGACGTCGACGCCGTCGAGGAGGATGCGGCCGCTGGTTGGCTCGATGAGGCGATTGATACAGCGCAGCAGCGTGCTTTTGCCCGAGCCGCTCAAGCCGATGAGGACGAGGAATTCGCCGTCGCGCACCTCGAGCGAGACGTCGTCGAGGGCGCGAACGCCGCCGGGGTAGTCCTTGACGAGGTGCTCGATGCGCAGCATCAGCCGCCTGGCTTGGGAGGGGCGATCTGCTGTTCCAGGTCGAGGTTGAGCACCTTGGCCGCCTGGCGCAGCACGTCGTAGTCCGCGTCGTTGCCGGGCGCCAGGCCGTCGATCTGATACAGGTCGTTCAGCGCCTTGTGGCCTTCGGGCGTGCTCTGGACGTACAGCAAGCCGTCGGTAATCAGCTTGACCAGCGCCGGGTCCAACTGCGCACTGACCGAGACCGTGTCGTTCGGAATCGGGTCGGTCGTGGCGATGGGCTTGACCGCCGTCATGACATCCGGGAGGGTGCTCTGGACCAGGGTGCGCGCGTCGGTCGGCGGCCCGCTGTCGACGCTGTTGCCGAAGGTGGCGCCTCCGTCGACCTGCTTGTTGTAGACGGCGATCACGACTTTATCGTGGCCGCCGGCGAAGATCGTGTCGGAAAAGAAGGTCTTGTAGTCGAGGCCCATGTTGGCCAGCATCGCGTTCGGGAACAGGAAGCCGGAGGCTGACGCGGGATCGACGAACGCGAACTTTTTGCCCTGGAGCTGGTCGATGCTGTTGATGCCCGAATCGGCACGCACGATGATCTGCGAGCGATAGCTCTTGCTGCCCTGGCGCAGCGTGGTCAGGATGATCTGGCTGCCGTTGCGATCGTGCGCCAGCACGTAGGCGAAGGGTGCCAGCCAGCCGACGTCCACCTGGCCCGCGCCCATGGCCTCGACCACCGCGATGTACGCCGTCGGCACCGACACCTTGAAGTTCAGGTTGGTCGCCGCGGTGAGCAGATCCGCCAGCGGCTGACCCGAGGCGAGCACTTTCTGCGAATCCGCGGACGGGACGAAAGCCATGTTGATCGGATTGCTGGTCGAGCCCTTCTGATCGCCGGTGGGCATGGGCGGCGCGTTCGGCTTGGGATAGCTCGCGGCGACCGGGCTGGAGACGGCGCCTGGGCTCGCGGCCGGCGACGCGGCCGGGCTCGCCGCGGGACTTGCCGCCGGCGACGCGGCGGGTGATGCGGCCGGACTGGCGGCGGCCAGCGGAGAGGCGGCTGCCGATGGCGAGGCGGCGGATGCCGGCGTCGGTGCGGCCGGCGCGCTCGTGGCGGCCGCGGGTGCGCTGGTGGGCGTCGCAGGCGCTGCCGATTGGCATGCCGCGACGGCTGGTACGAGCAGTGCGACAGCAGCCAGCATCGAGAGCACGCGGAGATGCATCTGAGAGGTCCCCTTCAAAACGATCTGGCTATGATACAGACACGCAAACGTCGTCTTTTTCCGAGCGCCTGCGCGCCGCCGCGACCCGAAACCACTCCTGGCTGTGCGTGGGCCTCGATCCCGATCCTGACCTGCTGCCGCCCGGCGTGGATCTCGAGGCATTCCTGGCTGGCATCGTCGATGCCACGCGCGACCTGGTGTGTTGCTTCAAACCCAACCTGGCATTTTTCGAGGCGCTCGGGCTGGACGGTTTCAACGCGGTGCGCGGCGTCGTGAAGACGCGACCACCGGACATTCCGGTGCTGGTCGACGCCAAGCGTGGGGATACACCTCAGACGATGCGGGCGTACGCGCGGGCCATTTTCGACGAGCTCGGCGCCGACGCGGTGACCGTCAATCCGTACATGGGTGGCGACTCGGTGGCCCCCTTCTTCGACTATGCCGACCGCGGCGTCTTCGTGTTGTGCAAGACGAGCAACCCGGGCGCCGGCGAGCTGCAGGACCTGGTTATCGACGGTCAGCCGCTGTTCCTCCACGTGGTGCGCCGCGCCGTGACCTGGGACAGGCATGCCACGCTGGGTCTGGTCGTCGGCGCGACGTATCCCTCGGATGTCGCCGCGGTGCGCGCGCTGGCGCCCGACGCACCGATCCTGTTGCCAGGCGTGGGCGCGCAGGCCGGCGACCTCGAGCGCTCGGTCCAGGCGGCACTCGACGAACGAGGTGGTGGGACACTCGTCAACGCCAGCCGCAGCGTGCTGTACGCCAGCCGCGGCTCGGATTGGCAGACCGCGGCGCGCGTCGAGGCCCTGCGCTTGCGCGAGGCGATCAACGCGGCGCGCACCTCGGGCGCAACCACAGGGCGCTGATCCGCGTCTGAGTGGTGACGGAGAGCGACGATGAGCACGGCCAAATTCATCGAGGTCCATCTTGGCGACGTGGTGCGTCTGCGCAAGGCGCACGCGTGTGGTGGCTCGGATTGGACGATCGTCCGACTCGGCGCTGACATCGGTTTGCGGTGCGACAAGTGCGCCCACCGCATCTTGCTGGCGCGCAGCGTGTTCGAGCGCAGACTCAAGAGCTTCCTGTCGCGGGCTGTGGCGGTCGACCCGAGCCTGAGCCCGGACGCCGACTGAGGGCCGAGGACCGATGCAGCCCAGCACCGACCTGCGTAACGGCCACTCGGCGGTCGCACCTCCGCCCGTGGCGGGGGCCGGGGTTGCGACGCGCACACCGCCCGGCGATTCCCAGGCTTTCGGCGAGGCGTCCATCTGGGGCAACCGCCATTTCTTGCTGCTGTGGCTGGCGCAGGCCATCAGCCAGACGGCGCAGAACGCCATCTGGTTCGGCATCGTCGTCCTGGTCGAACAGGTCAGCCATTCGAGCACCCAGCTGAGCATCGCGGTCCTGACGCTGATCATCCCGTCGGTCATCTTTGGCGTGCTCGCCGGCGTGTATGTGGATCGCTGGGACAAGCGCGGCGTGCTGATCGCCACCAACGTGCTCCGCGGCTGCATCGCCTTCGCCTACGCCGCGTTTGCCTTGCCCCTCGGGTTGCCGCTGATTGCGTTGTACGCGGTCAATTTCCTCTTTTCGACGGTGGGTCAGTTCTTTGCGCCAGCCGAGACGGCGATGATTCCCACGGTCGTCGCGCGCAACCGCTTGCTGCAGGCCAACAGTCTGTTCCACCTGACGTTCACCGCCTCCCAGCTCGCGGGCCTGGTGGTGCTGGGTCCGCTGATGGTCAAGGTTGTCGGCGTGGACGGCCTGTTCATCAGCATGGCGGCCGCCATTGTCGTGTGCGGCGGCCTGGTGTGGCCGCTGCCGAGCAGCCGCGGCGAGCACGACCCGCAGCAGCCGACCAGCTCCGAGGAAGCCATTCGCGGGGTGTGGCACGACGTGCGCGACGTTTGGCACTTCGTGGTGCGCGACCGTGTGGTCGGGCTGTCGATGGTGCAGTGGACGATCGGCGCGATCCTGGGCCTCGTTGTGGCGACGCTGGTGCCGACGTTCGCGGCCGGTTTGCTGCACGTGCGTCCCGAGGACGCGGTCTTCGTCATGGCGCCCGCGGGCATCGGCATGGTCCTGGGGACGGCGCTGCTGAATCGCTGGGGCGAGCACATCGAAAAGCATTTTCTCGGCAACCTCG